>NZ_JADBUN010000116.1:0-57969 GCF_020245625.1 Microcystis sp. M049S2
CAAATCTTTTAATAACTGTTGGCTATCACCACCGTTATTAAGATTAATCCCCAAAGCCGCTAAATCCGCATCTACCATTAATTTTACCAGTCCCTCGAACGTCACCGACGGCTGCCAACCTAATTTCTCTCTGGCTTTTGTAGAATCTCCTATTAATAAATCTACTTCCGCTGGACGCAAATAACGTTGATCAAACTCCACATAATCCTGCCAATTTAAATTAACGTATTGGAAAGAAATATCGAGAAACTCCCGGATAGAATAGGTTTCATTTGTCGCCACCACATAATCATCCGGTTCTTCCTGTTGTAACATTAACCACATCGCCCGCACATAATCCTTAGCATAACCCCAATCCCTTTTAGAATCGAGATTTCCTAGATAGAGTTTTTTCTGTTGTCCGGCAATAATTCGGGCCAAAGCGCGGGTAATTTTGCGCGTGACAAAAGTTTCTCCCCGACGGGGGGATTCATGGTTAAATAAAATGCCGTTACAGGCAAATAAGTCGTAGGATTCCCGATAGTTGATTGTTTGCCAGTGACCGTAAACTTTCGCACAAGCGTAGGGACTGCGGGGATAAAATGGCGTGGTTTCTTTTTGGGGAACTTCCATGACTTTCCCAAACATTTCCGAGGAACCTGCTTGATAGAAACGCACTTCGATGCCAGTTCTTTTTTGGTAATCCCGAATTGCTTCTAGTAATCTTAAGACCCCCACCCCCACAGCATCAACGGTGTATTCTGGAGCATCAAAACTAACCCGGACGTGGGATTGAGCGCCTAAATTATACACTTCTACCGGTTGCACTTGTTCGAGGATACGCCGCAGGGTCGTCCCGTCGGTGAGGTCGCCATAATGAAGAAATAATTTAGTATCGGGCTGGTGGGGGTCAGTGTAGATATGATCGATGCGATCGGTGTTAAAAGTTGAAGTACGACGGATGATACCGTGGACTTCATAGCCTTTTTCTAATAATAATTCGCTCAGATAGGAACCATCTTGACCGGTGATGCCGGTAATTAGGGCGCGTTTAGCTTCAGTCATCAGTAATTTACCTAATCGGGAAGAATAAAGACCATGGCAGGGTCTGACTGCTTATAGCACACTTTAGCCCCTCAGGACAAGTTTGGCCATAGTTATCGGCACAGTCACGGCAAAATCCCCTGAACGTGAATTTAGGTTTGGCAGTCCCCTTAACCCTCAATCCTTCCCCGTCTCTGGAGTTGCCCCAATCTTGTCCAGAAAACTCTTGCAACAAATAGCACAAATCTGTTATTATGGTTTGTCTGTGTCCCGATTAACCATACCAGTATTGAGAACAAGAAACGACTGTGGCTAATACAAAGTCTGCACTCAAACGAGTCCAAATCTCCGAAAGAAATCGTCTACGCAACAAAGCGTACAAGTCAGCCGTAAGAACCCTGATCAAAAAATGTCTTGTCGCTGTCTCGGCCTACGGAGCCAACCCCAGCCCAGAAGGGTTAGAAAGCGCCCAACAAGCTCTATCGGAAGCTTACAGTAAAATCGATAAAGCCGTCAAGCGCAACGTCTTGCACCGGAACAACGGTGCAAGAAAAAAAGCTGGTTTAGCCAAAGCTTTGCAAAAAGTTAGCCAAGCTTCCTAAGAAACGAGTAAGCTGTAATCAGGACAGACGCAACAAGCGATCGGGGGTCGATGCAATTAATAGATACGCACGTTCATCTGAACTTTGACGTTTTGCAAGCCGACTTGCCCGCTATCTCCGAACGTTGGCGAAGTGTGGGAGTCGTTCATCTGGTTCACTCCTGTGTCGAACCAGAGGAATTTGCAGCGATTAAAGCCATTGCTGATCAATTTGAGGAAATTTCCTTCGCCGTCGGTTTACATCCCCTAGATGCCCAAAAATGGCGAGATAATAGTGCCGATCAGATCGAATCCCTAGCCCGATCTGATCGGCGCGTCGTGGCGATCGGGGAAATGGGTTTAGACTTCTATAAAGCGGATAACCAAGAGCAGCAAAAACAAGTCTTTTGGACGCAATTAGAAATCGCCCATCGTCTCGATAAACCCGTGATTATCCATTGTCGAGATGCGGCCAAGGCAATGCGGGAGGAAATCAGCGCCTTTCGGCAACAAGTGGGCAAAATTGGCGGTGTGATGCACTGCTGGACTGGCAACCCCGAAGAAACTCAATGGTTTTTAGATTTGGGTTTTTACATCAGCTTTAGCGGCATTGTCACCTTCAAAAACAGTAAAACCGTGCAAGCTGCCGCCCAAATTGTCCCCAGCGATCGCCTACTGATCGAAACCGATTGCCCCTTCCTCTCCCCCAATCCCCACCGCGGTAAACCCTGTGAACCCTCTTTCGTCTTCCATGTGGCCGAAACCGTCGCCCGTCTGCGCGGCTATCCGGTCGAAACCCTAGCCGAACAAACCACCCAGAACGCCCGCAACTTATTTCAACTCCCCAGTTAAAAAACATAGTTTATTAGCACAGAGCAGGGGACGGGGAAATGGGGAAATGGGGAAATGGGGGAATTCAACTAAAACCCTAAAACCCCAACACCCTAAAACCCCAACACCCTAAAACCCTAAAACCCCAACACCCAACCCCTAAAAACCCCGATCTCCGAGAGCAATTCCCGACCGTCGCTATCGTGTCATCAGCCCTTGTAACCCTATGAACAATCTTACCTTTAACCTCTTACCCGACCTCATCGAAATCCAACACTCCAGTTTTCGGTGGTTTTTGGAAGAAGGACTAATCGAGGAACTGAATAGCTTTTCCCCCATCAGCGACTATACAGGTAAATTAGAACTACATTTCCTCGGCCAGGACTACAGACTCAAAGAACCGAAATACAACGTCGATGAAGCCAAACGACGCGATAGCACCTATTCCGTTCAGATGTACGTTCCCACCCGTCTAATCAACAAAGAAACGGGAGAAAACATCGAACAGGAAGTCTTTATCGGCGATTTACCCCTGATGACCGAACGGGGAACCTTTATCATTAACGGGGCCGAACGAGTCATCGTCAATCAGATCGTCCGTTCCCCCGGTGTTTACTACAAAGCCGAAATCGACAAAAACGGTCGCCGCACCTACTCCGCTTCCCTGATTCCCAACCGAGGAGCTTGGTTAAAATTCGAAACCGACAAAAACGGCTTAGTTTGGGTCAGAATCGACAAAACCCGCAAATTATCCGCCCAAGTTCTCCTGAAAGCGATCGGATTGAGCGATAACGAAATCTTTGACTCCCTACGCCATCCCGAATTTTACCAAAAAACCCTCGACAAAGAAGGCAATCCCAGCGAAGAAGAGTCCCTCCTCGACCTGTACCGCAAACTACGCCCCGGAGAACCTCCCACCGTCACCGGCGGACAACAACTGCTCGAATCGCGCTTTTTTGACAATAAACGCTACGATCTCGGTCGCGTTGGTCGTTATAAACTCAACAAAAAACTACGCCTCAACGTCCCTGATAACCAGCGCGTTCTCACCACCACCGACATCTTAGCGGCGATCGACTACCTAATTAACCTCGAATTTGACATCGGCAACACCGACGACATCGACCACCTCGGCAACCGTCGCGTCCGTTCCGTGGGTGAACTGCTACAAAACCAAGTGCGAGTAGGTTTAAACCGCTTAGAAAGAATCATTCGGGAACGGATGACCGTCAGCGAATCCCAAAACCTCACCCCCGCTTCCCTAGTCAACCCGAAACCCCTAGTAGCGGCCATTAAAGAATTCTTTGGTTCCTCGCAACTCTCCCAGTTCATGGATCAAACCAACCCCCTAGCGGAATTGACCCATAAACGCCGTATTTCCGCCCTTGGCCCTGGCGGTCTCACCCGGGAACGGGCCGGTTTTGCCGTGCGCGACATTCACCCCTCCCACCACGGTCGCATTTGTCCGGTGGAAACCCCAGAAGGTCCCAACGCCGGTTTAATCGGTTCCCTGGCCACCTACGCCCGCGTCAACGACTACGGTTTTATTGAAACCCCCTGTTATGTGGTGGAAAATGGCCGAGTCCGCTACGATCTCCCCGTTAAATACCTCACCGCTGACGAAGAAGACGATCTCAGAGTCGCACCGGGAGACGTGGCCACCGATGAAAATGGTTATATCCTCGGCGAAACTATCCCCGTGCGCTATCGGCAGGAATTCTCCACCACTTCCCCCGAACAAGTGGACTACGTTTGTGTTTCCCCCGTCCAAATTGTCTCGGTGGCCACTTCCCTGATTCCCTTCCTCGAACACGACGACGCTAACCGCGCCCTGATGGGGTCTAATATGCAGCGACAAGCGGTTCCCCTGCTGCGTCCCGAACGTCCCCTTGTGGGTACTGGATTGGAAGCACAGGCTGCTCGCGACTCTGGTATGGTCATCGTTTCCCGTACCAATGGGGTCGTTTCCTATGTCGATGCTAACCGGATTCGCATCAAAGTGGCGGATGAAGACAAAGAGATTTTCGGCAAGAGCGAGATCGAGTACGAAATTCAGAAATATCAACGCTCTAACCAAGATACCTGCCTAAATCAGCGTCCTTTAGTCTATCAAGGTGAACAGGTTGTTCCAGGGCAGATCCTCGCCGATGGTTCCGCCACCGAAGGAGGAGAAATCGCCCTCGGCCAGAATATCCTCGTCGCCTATATGCCCTGGGAAGGCTATAACTACGAAGACGCGATTTTAATCAGTGAACGACTGGTGGCACAAGATGTCTATACCAGTATCCACATTGAAAAATACGAAATCGAAGCCCGTCAAACTAAACTTGGACCTGAGGAAATCACCAGGGAAATTCCCAACGTCGGTGAAGATGCCCTGCGAAACCTCGATGAACGCGGCATTATTCGCATCGGTGCTTGGGTAGAAGCCAGCGATATCCTCGTGGGCAAAGTCACCCCGAAAGGAGAATCAGACCAACCCCCTGAGGAAAAACTACTGCGGGCAATTTTCGGCGAAAAGGCCCGGGATGTACGGGATAACTCCCTGCGCGTCCCCAACGGCGAAAAAGGCCGGGTAGTGGATGTGCGGGTATTTACCCGCGAACAGGGGGACGAATTACCCCCCGGGGCCAATATGGTAGTACGGGTTTACGTTGCCCAAAAACGCAAAATCCAAGTGGGCGATAAAATGGCGGGTCGTCACGGCAATAAAGGGATTATTTCTCGCATTCTGCCCCTAGAAGATATGCCCTACCTCCCCGATGGTCGCCCCGTCGATATCGTTCTTAATCCCCTAGGGGTTCCCAGTCGCATGAACGTCGGTCAGGTGTTTGAATGTTTACTGGGTTGGGCCGGGGAAAATCTGGGCGTGCGCTTTAAGATTACTCCTTTTGACGAAATGTACGGGGAAGAAGCCAGCCGTTTAACCGTCCACGGATTGCTAGAAAATGCCTCGAAAAAACCTAATCGCGATTGGGTGTTCAAGGAAGAACACGCAGGCAAAGTCACCGTCTATGATGGTCGCACCGGCGAACCCTTTGACCGTCCCGTTACCGTCGGTATGGCCTATATGTTAAAACTGGTTCACCTGGTTGATGATAAAATTCACGCCCGTTCTACCGGTCCCTACTCCTTGGTTACTCAGCAACCCTTGGGCGGTAAAGCTCAACAGGGGGGCCAGCGCTTCGGAGAAATGGAAGTCTGGGCCCTGGAGGCCTACGGGGCAGCCTATACCTTGCAGGAATTGCTAACGGTAAAATCCGATGATATGCAAGGACGGAATGAGGCTTTAAATGCGATCGTAAAAGGCAAGCCGATTCCCCGCCCAGGTACGCCAGAATCCTTTAAGGTTTTGATGCGAGAATTGCAATCCCTCGGCCTCGATATCGCCGTTCACAAGGTGGAAAATGCCCCCGATGGTACTTCCCGCGATGTGGAGGTGGATCTGATGGTCGATGTCGGCCGCCGCGCCCCCTCTCGCCCCACCTACGAATCCTTAACCACAGAAGACCTTGAGGAAGAAGAATCGGAAGTGTAATTTCAGTTATCAGTTATCAGTTATCAGTTATCAGTGAGAAGTCAGGAGTCAGTAATCAGGAGACAGGAGACAGGAGAGAATTTTCAAGGAAAAAGCCCAAAAAAAGGACAGTAAAGTAAAAATTTGCCTATTCCCCGTTCTCTATTCCCTGTTTCCTGTTCCCTTTTCTAACTGATAGCTGAATGCTGATGGCTGATAGCTAATAGCTGTTTACTTGTTACCCGGATCGAGATGTTTTATAACCAAACTGTTGACAAAGGAAAACTGAAAAAACTGATCGCTTGGGCCTATCAAAACTACGGTTCGGCGCGCTGTTCACAAATGGCCGATGAATTGAAAAACCTCGGGTTTCGTTTCGCTACCAAAGCGGGGGTTTCCATTAGTGTGGATGATTTAACCGTACCACCGGCTAAACGACAGATGATCGAAAGTGCCGAACAGGAAATCCGGCAAACCGAACAGCGTTATGTGCGCGGGGAAATCACCGAAGTGGAACGCTTCCAAAAAGTAATTGACACTTGGAATAGTACATCTGAATCGCTTAAAGATGAAGTAATTCGCAACTTCCAAGTCACCGATCCCCTCAACTCCGTCTATATGATGGCTTTCTCCGGGGCGCGGGGTAATATGAGCCAAGTGCGTCAGTTAGTGGGAATGCGGGGATTAATGGCTAATCCCCAGGGGGAAATTATCGACCTGCCGATTAAGACTAACTTCCGGGAGGGATTGACCGTTACCGAATACGTTATTTCTTCCTACGGGGCCCGCAAAGGTTTAGTTGATACAGCCCTACGGACGGCAGATTCCGGTTATCTGACCCGTCGTCTCGTCGATGTGTCCCAAGATGTCATCGTCCGCGAGGCCGATTGTGGCACCAATCGTTACATCGAATTAACCGCCATGACCGATGGCGATCGCGTGTTAATTCCCTTAAGCGATCGCCTATTAGGTCGTTCCTTGGCCGAAGATGTGGTGGTCAAGGGAGAAGTGATCGCCACCCGCAACCAGATTATCGATGATGAAACGGCGGAAAAACTGGGCAAACTGGTGGATAAAATCAAAGTCCGCAGCCCCTTAACCTGTGAAGCAGCCCGCTCGGTTTGCCAAACCTGTTACGGTTGGAGTCTCGCCCACGGTCATCCGGTAGATATGGGGGAAGCAGTGGGGATTATTGCCGCCCAATCGATCGGGGAACCGGGGACTCAGTTAACCATGCGTACCTTCCACACCGGGGGCGTATTTACCGGAGAAGTAGCCCGGCAAGTGCGGAGTCCCTTCGAGGGAACCGTGCGTTTTCTGCCGGGGTTAAGTATCCGTAACGTGCGAACTCGCCACGGAGATGAACGGGATCAGGTGGAGGCCCCGGGGGAAATTAAATTAACACCCAAGGATAAAACTAAAGAAACCGTCACCTACTCTTTGACTCCTGGATCGCTGCTATTCGTCACCGATGGGGCAGCGGTAAGCGAGGAACAGTTACTAGCGGAAATAACCTCCGATAAAGTCCAAAAATCGACAGAAAAAGCCACAAAAGACGTAACCAGTGACTTAGCTGGCGAGGTACTATTCTCCCAATTAGTCCCAGAGGAAAAAACCGATCGCCAAGGCAACACCACCCGCATCGCCCAACGGGGGGGATTACTATGGATTCTCTCCGGAGAAGTGTATAACTTGCCCCCAGGAGCCGAACCCGTGGTCAGTAACGGCGATCAAGTACAAGTGGGGGATGTTTTAGCGGAAACTAAGTTAGTATCCACTAACGGCGGTTTGGTGCGTTTAGCCCCCAATAGCCGGGAAATCGATATCGTCACCGCTTCCGTGTCTTTGGATCAGGCCGAAGTAAAAGTAGAAAGTAGTGCCGGTCGGGAACAGTTTATTATTCATACGGGAGATGGTCAAAGCTTCCTACTGAAAACCACTCCGGGGACAAAAGTACAGAATCATGCCATTGTCGCCGAGTTAATCGACGATCGCTATCAAACCCACACCGGTGGCATGATTAAATACGTCGATATCGAAGTCGCCAAAGGCAGCCGTAAACAGGGTTATGAAATTACCAAAGGCGGCACGATCCTCTGGATTCCCGAAGAAACCCACGAAGTCAATAAAGATATCTCCCTCTTACAGGTGGAAGATGGCCAGTATGTGGAAGCAGGGGAAGAAGTGGTTAAAGACATCTTCTGCAACTCTAGCGGTGTGGTGGAAGTGATCCAGAAAAATGACATCCTCCGGGAGATTATTGTCAAACCGGGGCTGTTATTTATGGATCTCGAACCAGAATCCTCCGGAATCGCCCCAGAACAGTTAATTTACCCCGGGACACAGTTGACTCCCGAAGTGACGATCGAGGAGTTACGGCAAGCGGAATGGGTGGAAACTAACGAGGGTTTGGGATTACTGCTGCGACCAGTACAGGAGTTCACCGTAGAAGACCAATCCACTTCTCCCACCCAGGGTTCTGCTAACCAAGAGGGAGGACGACATATCGAACTGCGATCGGTACAGCGCATCTTCTTTAAAGACGGGGAAAGAGTTAAATCCGTCGAGGGTTGTCAACTAATCAGCACCCAATTAGTCCTAGAAATTTCTAGCGAAGAACCAGAATCAGTCTCCCATCTGACGGCCGATATCGAGTTAGAACCAATCGAGGACAGGGATTGTCAGCGTTTACAGTTAGTTATTCTCGAATCCCTGGTGCTGCGTCGGGATAGTGATAATGATCCTTTAGGGGGTAATATTCAGACTCGCGTTCTCGTCCAAGATGGCGATGAAATCCCACCGGGGGCAGTGGTGGCCCGGACGGAGATTCAGTGCAAGGAAGCTGGAGAAGTTCGCGGGCTTCGCAAGGGAAGCGAAGCGGTACGCCGTCTTTTAATTGTCAGTGACCGTGACGAGTTTATTCTCCCGCTCCCCTTCGACGTAGCTCAGGGCAAGGCTGTTGCTCCCACCGTCAAAGCTGGAGATCTGGTAATCGCCGAAGCTGAGATCGCTGCCGGAGTTTTAGCCCCCAATTCCGGTCAAGTGCTGGCCATTGACCAAACCACCACCGGCTATGAAATCCGTCTGCGTAAGGCCCGACCCTACCGAGTATCGGCGGGGGCCATTTTGCACATCGATGAGGGGGATTTAGTCCAACGGGGCGATAATTTGGTGCTGTTGGTGTTTGAGCGCTCGAAAACTGGGGATATCATTCAAGGTTTACCGAGAATCGAAGAACTGCTCGAAGCACGCAAACCAAAAGAGGCTTGTGTACTAGCACGCAAACCGGGAGTTTGTCAAGTGGAGTACCAAGATTCTGAGATCGTCGATATTAAGGTGGTCGAGGATGACGGCACGATCAGTGAATATCCGCTTTTAGGCAGTCAAAACCCTCTGGTGAGCGATAATCAGCGTATCGATGTGGGCCAGGCGTTAACCGATGGTCAGGCTAATCCCCACGAGATTTTAGAGGTGTTCTTTAATTATTACGTGGATAGCTTGGGCAGTTACGAGGCAGCCCTGAAAGCTTTGGAAAAAACCCAGATGTTCCTCGTCGATCAGGTACAGTCGGTTTACCAATCCCAAGGGATCGATATTGCTGATAAACACATTGAAGTGATCGTGCGTCAGATGACTTCTAAGGTGCGGATCGATGACGGTGGCGATACCAGTATGTTGCCCGGGGAATTGTTGGAACTGCGACAGGTGGAGACGGTAAACGAAGCCATGTCAATCACCGGTGGGGCGGCGGCTAAATATACGCCTGTATTACTGGGGATCACCAAAGCTTCCCTGAATACCGATAGCTTTATCAGTGCCGCCTCCTTCCAAGAAACCACCCGCGTCCTCACGGAAGCGGCGATCGAAGGCAAGTCCGACTGGTTACGCGGTCTCAAGGAGAACGTGATTATCGGTCGTCTGATTCCAGCAGGTACTGGCTTCAATGCCCACGAAAACATGGCGGGGATCAGTGATTACACCCCCCCAGAGGAGGAATATAACTACAACAACAATCGTGGTTATTACGCTGCCCCCGGCGGTATCGGTTTCCCCCCTCGTCCCGGTTTCGGCGATAGTAGTGAGGATAGCGATATGATTCTTGACGATCAGACCGCTCGCGCCTACGCTGAGGGTGATGTGGTCGATTTAGAGGATGATGAAATGGCTTTCCTATCTTCCCGCGGCAGCAGTCGCTTTAGTCGCCAACCCATCAGCGACACCTGGTCAGAAGTCGATGAGGAAGGGGGAGAGGAGGATTTCGAGGAGGATTACGAAGAAGAATAATCGTCTGTGGAGATATTACAAGGAGCAGTGGGAGACACGGGGAAGCAAGGGCAATTTTTCTGGAGAAAAACCCCGATTATTCCCAAAAAATCCCCTGCTTCTCTCCTCAAACTCCCTAGGGTTTGCTGAATAAATATGAAATATAGACGAGGTAAGGGTTTTAGGGTTTTGTTTTGCGAAACAGGTGCAAGATTTTGGGCGTTGTCAGATCAGAATATGAAAGATGCAATGCAATCCTTGCTATCAAAGTAATTTCAGTTCCAAGCTGATTCGGAGCATCTTTCAATTTGACAACGCCAGATTTTGAGAGAATCGTGGTTCAAAACCTTGCATCTTCATCGACCCGCGTCTTGCACGGGCGAAGCAGTCGGGCATAACCTATCGCTGAAACCGTAGATTTCCTACCCGAATGCTTCGCCCCTACTTTTCCCCCTAACTCACCAGAGTTTGCCAATAAAAGAAGGCAGCATTGTTTGTCAACCAGAAAGGGTACAGGGTTGAGATTTTCTGAGTTTTCTCTCCAGTCGGGATGACAGGATTTGAACCTGCGGCATCCTGCTCCCAAAGCAGGCGCGCTACCAAGCTGCGCTACATCCCGAAGTCGATTCCTTCTTTAGTATAGCTTAAGAGCCGCATTCTTAATCAGGATACCAAAACATCCCTTTGATACCTTCGGGATCGAGAACAAAACCGAGACGACGATAGAAATCCACCACCTGCGGATCGGCGAAAAGAGTTATATTACTGATATCCTCACCCCGCAACTTCCTGATCATAAATTTCATCATTGCTTTACCAAAACCCTTGCTTTGATAGTGAGGATGAACAACCACATCCCAGACCGTGGCATTAAAAGCGTGATCGGAAGTGGCACGAGCAAAACCCACTAAACGACGGCGATTGCCTCGCACTTCCCACATCGACACCACTAAAAAACTACATTCGATCGCCTTTTTAACTTTGCGTAAAGGACGACGGGCCCAACCTACCGAGTCACAAAGTTCTTCTAACTCGTATAGATCTAGCTCTCGATCGGTACTAAAAAACACTCGCGTCTGTCCGAGGTCATTCTGGGCAACCTCTACCAAGTCTCCCGAATAGTCAGGTGATGCAGTGACTTCGGAACTATTAAACAATCTTTTCCAAAAAACCATGCCGGGGGGCTACTGCCTCAATATTATCCTTTTAGCCTAGTATATTTTATTTTCCCCTCTCTAAGAACAATCGGGCAACCGGAGTCCAAATGTGATTGGGTGAGTACGGAGAGGGTGGGATTTGAACCCACGAACCATTGCTGGTTACTCGATTTCAAGTCGAGCGCGATCGACCACTCTGCCACCTCTCCAAGGCAGCTAGACCTATATATTATCATTAGATCTCTTGCATAAATCAAAAAATTTTCCGCAAATGAAAGCAAAAGGTGTGCATATTATAAGCTTAAGGATTAAAGGTTAAAATTTCCCCTTTCCCCCTTCCCTGACTTCTGCAAGAGGTCTATTCTGGTACATTAGAAGCGTGATTAGGGCTTTCTGAGCAGGATTTTGGGCAGGCCTATCGGCCAGACCAGGATCACTTCCCCTCACCATCCCCACCGAGATGACCGACTTATTTCTTTAATTTCTGTAATTTTCGGCTTTCACTGGGGAAAACTCAAATTAGAATAGGGGGGAATACCTTGAAATCCCTCTTTTGACGTATAATCACCTCAATAAAATTTAGAAGCTCCTAGAGTTGATAGTTTTAAACATTTCTGAGAGGAAAATGTATTTATTATGAGTTCAATTATTGAAATCGGCGACCAAAAAATTAGCGAGTCAGAGGTATTGCCTCTTTTGGCAAAATATGGTATGTTACCCCAGTTAATCCGGGAAGTAATTATCGAGCAAGCGATCGCCGATATCACCTGCAATCCAGAAGAAAGAAACGCGGCCTATTCCCGTTTCTATCAAAATAATCAAATTGCCAACGATGAGCAAATGAAATCTTGGTTACAACAAAACGGGATGGATTCCGAGCAACTAGAATATCTAATTCTGCGGGACATTAAATTAGAAAAATTTAAACAGGAGACTTGGGACAACAAAGTAGAATCCTACTTCTTGCAAGTCAAAAATCAATTGGATAAGGTGGTTTATTCGCTGATTCGGACAAAAAATATCGGCATTGCCCAGGAACTATTTTTCCGGATACAGGACCAAGAAAATAGCTTCGCTGAACTAGCCAAAAAATATTCTCAAGGATCAGAAGCGGAAACCGGAGGACTGCTCGGACCGGTGGAACTGAGCGTCCCCCATCCCCAGATCGGGCAAATTCTCAAAGCAAGTAAACCGGGGCAACTGTGGCCACCGACGCAAGTGGGAGAATGGGTCGTGATTGTCCGGTTAGAAAAATATTTATCCTGTGAACTGGATCCTCCCACCCGTCAACGCTTACGCAATGATTTATTCCAACAATGGTTAATGACTCAAATGCAAACAGTGAAACTTATCTCTGAATCAACCCCAGTCAATGGCGAGCAGGTATCGATTATATAGCATTTCCTCGCAACACTGGGTAAACCCAGTCTTTTCGCCTAATTATTTGCCAACCTAGTCAATTTTCGCCTAGCCAATGAGTTATACCACTTTAGATTTTACCGCCTTTCTGGAGACTGTACAGCCCTTTGATCGCCTGCCCGTCGAGGTTAGACGTTCTCTGGGCCAGAAATTACAACCCTTTCGCTATGAGATGGGCAATGCCATACTCAAGTGCGATCGCTTACCCTCTCACCTCGTCCTTCTCTACGAGGGAGAGGCCAGACTTTTGGGTTATGATGCTAGGGTTAACAATCCGCTGCCGGTCACTTTGGCTAAATTACAGCCGGGGGATTTATTCGGGTGGATGAGTCTTCTGCGCGCTACCCCCTGTGAAACGGTTATCGCTTCTTCGGAAGTCACGATCTGTTTAACCTTAAAACAAGAGGATTTTTGGTCTTTAATCAATAATTACCCCGAATTTAAGGAACATTTCTTTAAAGAAACCTCGATCGCTGAAGTTTATGCTCTCCTAGGCTCCTATCTTAATCAACAGGCCTGGGGTGGGGGAGACCTGAAAGAAATTGCTCAGGCTCTTTTAAACAAAGCTTGTGTGTCCTACAACCAGATTAACGATGATTATCTCTGGTTAGTCAGCGAAAATACCGATAATTATCCTATCGGCACAGTTATCACCCAGAACAATCCGACTAACACGCGCTTATTAGGTCTTTCCTCCGACCAGTTAGACAAGTTCTTGACAGTTGCAACCGAAGCGGCTGCGGAAACAGAAACGGATGATATCTGGGAAACCCAAGTCATTAAGGGAAATAAACCCACCCAGGTATTAGATATCCCCCAAGGAAGAATAAGCGACATCACCAGCGATATCGACGTTGAAAAAACTGTCGAGAAAAACCGGAAATCCTATCCCTTTTTCGGGGGAAAAACGGAACTAGAGGCGGTGAGTGCCTGTTTTCAGATGCTCTGCAAATATTTTAATATCCCCTTTCGCAAGGACGTGATCCAACGCATCCTAGGAGATCAACTGCAAAGAACCGGCAGCCTTTCCCTGCCTCTGTGTGGGGCTGTGGCCGAGGTAGTGGGACTCCATAGCCAATTAGTACCCCTAAATGCTTCTTCCTTGCCCAATATCAACCCTCCTGCCCTAATTCGCTGGCAAGACACCATCGTTATCCTCTACGAAATTAATCAACGGGAAACCACGATCGCTGTTCCCCAAAGGGGGATAATTAAACGCAAAACCAGCGAATTTCTGGAATTTTGGGACGAAAAAGGGGAAGTAATTCTGCTCAAACCCACCAAACACACCCAGCAACAGCGTTTTGGCCTATCATGGTTTTGGCCTTCTGTCAAGAAACATAAACGAGTCTTAATAGAAGTTTTTATCGCTTCTTTCTTCGTGCAGTTATTTGCCCTAGCCAATCCCTTGATGATTCAGGTGATCATCGATAAAGTGATCGTGCAGAATAGCCCGGAAACTCTGAACACCCTCGGGGTTTTCCTCTTAGTAATTGCCGTTTTTGAGGGAATTTTAACCTTTTTGAGGACATCCCTTTTTGTCGATACCACTAACCGCATCGACATGACCCTCGGTTCAGAAATTATCGATCACCTGCTGCGCTTACCGCTGAAATACTTTGAACGGCGACCTGTGGGGGAAATTTCGACAAGAATCAACGAATTAGAGAATATTCGGCAATTTTTAACAGGTACAGCCCTAACGGTGGTATTAGATGCCATTTTCTCGGTTATCTACATCGTGGTTATGTTGATCTATAGCCCGATCCTAACCGTTTGGGCCCTGGGAGTCGTGCCGATTTTAGTTCTCTCCACAGCTATTTTCGCACCGATCGTGCGGCGACAACTGCGAGCAAAAGCGGAACGAAACGCCGAAACCCAATCCTATCTAGTGGAGGTGATGACGGGAATCCAAACAGTAAAAGCACAGAATATCGAATTGCGTTCCCGTTGGCAGTGGCAAGAACGTTATGCACGCTATGTGGCCGAAGGTTTTCAAACGGTCATGACCTCAACTTTGGCAGGTTCCTTTAGTCACTTCTTTAACCAATTATCGGGTTTATTAGTGCTGTGGGTGGGAGCAGCCTTAGTTTTAGACGGAAAACTCACTCTTGGTCAATTAATCGCCTTCCGGATTATCTCTTCCTACGTTACCTCGCCGATTCTGCGTTTGACCCAACTCTGGCAAAACTTCCAAGAAACTGGCTTATCTCTGGAAAGATTGGCCGATATCGTCGATACTCCCCAAGAAGCGGAACTCGATCGCCACAATATCCCTATGCCCTTAATTAAAGGCACTGTCACCTACGAAAACCTCGCTTTCCGCTTCAATCCCCACGGCGCCCTGCAACTATACAACGTCAACTTAGAATTCCCCGCTGGTACTTTTGTCGCTTTGGTGGGAGAAAGTGGCGCCGGGAAAAGTACCATCACTAAACTATTAGCTCGTCTCTACGAACCAGAATCGGGACGAATTCTCATCGACGGCTATGATATCAACAAAGTGGAACTCTATTCCCTGCGTCGTCAAATCGGCATGGTTCCCCAAGAAACCCTATTATTTGACGGTACGGTACAGGAAAATATCGCCCTGACTAACCCCGATGCTACTGTGGAGGAAATTGTCTCGGCAGCGAGAGCAGCTGCAGCCCACGAATTTATTATGACCCTACCCAATGGCTATAATACCCGCGTCGGTGAACGGGGGGCATCCCTATCGGGGGGACAACGACAACGGGTTGCGATCGCTCGTTCCGTCCTGCAAAGACCGCAAATTCTCATTCTCGATGAGGCCACCAGCGCCCTCGACTATAATACCGAACGGCAAGTGTGTCTGAATCTCAAGGAAGCTTTCAAGGATCGTACGGTCTTTTTTATCACCCATCGTCTAGCTTCGATCAAATCCGCCGATATTATTGTCATGATGGATAAAGGAACAGTAGCGGAGGAAGGCACCCACGAGGAATTAATGGCCAAAAAAGGCCTTTACTATACTCTCTATAAACAACAGGATTCGCAAATCTAGTCAGTCGGGAGACAGGGATTAGGGAAATGGGGAAATGGGGAAATGGGGAAATGGGGAAATGGGGAAATGGGGAAGTTTCAACTAATACCCCAAAACCCCCCGCAACGCGCACGCAGTGACCACCCCACACCCTACACCCCACTCCCCACTCCCCACTCCCTACCCCCACGAAAAACTTTTTCAGCAAACCCTAAATATAGGAGAATCTTCATGAACGGTAATTCTAACAACGGCCACAACGGCAACGGCAACGGTAAAAGCGATGAACTGACCCAAGCAAGTAAAAACGTGGCCACTACCACGAAAAATAAAAGTATTACCCCTTCTTTACCCACTTTCAGCCCACCGGAACAATCGGTGATTCTGAAACAATCGCCCATTTGGTCGCGGACGATTATCTGGACATTAATGAGTGTCACCACTGCCGCTTTAATTTGGTCAGCGTTCGCCAAAATCGAGCAGGTGGTCGGTGCCCAAGGACAACTTAAACCCCAGGGCAAAGTGCAAGAAGTACAAGCGCCGGTGAATGGGGTGGTACAGGAAGTTAAAGTTAAAGATGGCGATCGAGTTAACAAAGGGGATGTACTGGTTTTAATGGATTCCAGTGCCTCGCAAGTGCAGTTAGAATCTTTGAAAAAAATTCGCGCCACTGCTGAGAAGGAAAATCAATTCTATCGTCTCTTAATGGCGCAGGATCTGACACCGGCAGCAGTGGAAAGTTCGATCGCTCAATTAAAATTACCGAGTGAAATCGCCGATTTAGCCCGTAATCGTGCCGCTTTGGTGGCAGAAAATCAACTTTATCAAGCACAGGTCAATGAAGGTGCCTCTAGCTCTGCTTTACAAGGTGATCAATTAGCCCGTTTAGAGGCGGCCCAACGGGAGGCCAATTCTCGACAAGCGGCTGCTAGATTGGAAATGGAACAATTAGAAAAACAATTGACCCAAACCAGGGTACAGTTGGCCGATGCCCGCTCGCAATTAATCAAAGATCGTTTAGTCTTAGAAGAAATTAAGACTCGTAATGCCAATTCGATGAAACAAGGCCAAGAAGGCTTGGATATCGAGCGTAATATTCTCAAAGATATTGAACCCTTGGGGGATGAAGGGGCGGTCGCCCGTTATCAGATTAACAAGCAAAGACAGTCAGTCACTGACCGTCAAAATGAACTGCAGCAGCAAGAGGCTAATGGCAAAATCGATCGAGAAAAACAAGAGAAAGAAGTACAAACCCGCATCGCCGAAATTTCCCGTTTGGAACAGGAAGAAAAGCGTTATTCCCTATTGATCTCCCAAGCGCGAGAAAAGCTGATTAATACCACAGTAATCACGGAAAAAGATGTGCGCGATAAAATGGCGGACAATCAGAAACGGATCGCTGAAATCGATAGTCAGATCAGTCGCGTGATCATTGATAACAACAAGCGCATTGCTGAGTTAGATAGTCAAATTAGTCAAGCACAACAGACGATTAAATATCAAAAAATTACCGCCCCCATCGATGGTGTGGTCTTTGATCTCAAGGCGCGGCCTGGGTTTGTTCCCCAACCAAGTCAAGCGGAAGCATTGTTAAAAATTGTTCCCGATGGCTGTCCCACCCAGATCAAAGATGCTGCTAAAGGTTGTTTAGTGGCAGAGGTGGACGTGACTAACCAAGACATCGGTTTTGTGCGCGTGGGACAAAAGACCGATATTCGCATTGATTCCTTTTCCTACAGTGAATACGGCGATATTAAGGGAGAAGTAATCTCGATCGGTTCTGATGCTTTACCTCCCGACGAAAATCACCGTTTTTATCGGTTCCCTGTCCGGGTAAGCTTGAACAGTCAAGATTTAGTTTTGAAAGATCAATCCACTCTGCCGCTGCAATCGGGGATGTCCGTGAGCGTCAACATCAAAGTCAATGAAAATCGCACGGTTTTGGGACTATTTACCGATATGTTCAATAAACAGGTGGATACTCTCAAACAAGTCCGTTAAGCGAAAAAATTCGGGGGTACATCCTGCCAACGGCCCGATCCGATCGCGTTAATCGCTTCCGAGAGGTTAACTGCACCGGTATAAAGGGCGCGGCCCACGATTACTCCCGTTACTCCCAAAGGTTCCAAAGACAATAAACTCAGTAGATCCGTCAGGGAACTAATTCCCCCAGAGGCGATCACGGGAATTTCGACAGATTCGGCTAATTCTCGCAAAGCGGCGAGATTAGGGCCAGAAAGCGTGCCATCTCGATGAATATCAGTGTAGATAATCGTACTGGCTCCTCTTTTTGCCATATCTTGACCAAGAGCGATCGCCTCTACCTCGGAAGTTTCTAACCAACCCCTGGTGGCTACTTTGCCATCGCGAGCATCAATCCCAACAATTATTTGCCCCGGAAAGCTTTGACAAAGTTCGCTGACTAATTCCGGCTTTTCTACGGCTACTGTCCCTAAAATCGCCTTTTCTACCCCGATTTTTAGGAGATTACTCACCGTTTCTACATCCCGCAGTCCACCCCCCACCTGCACTGGGATGGCAATATCATTAAGAATTGTTTCAATAGTTGACAAATTAACCGATTTACCCTCTTTAGCTCCATCCAAATCGACTAAATGTAATCTGGTTGCCCCCTGATTGACCCATTCTCGCGCCACTATTGCGGGATTATCGTTAAAAACCTGCGATTGTTGGTAATCTCCCTGATAAAGTCGCACACATTTGCCATCGAGAATATCAATAGCGGGGATAACTTCCATGTTTTTCTCAATATCTAACTAAGGAGCGTTTTTATTATATAGTACCAGCCGTCAGAATTCAGGAGACAGGAGGCAGGAGTCGGTGGTCAGGAGATAGGGTGGTCACTGCGTGCGCGACGTTCGGCGACGCTCAGTCGAGCCGTTGCGGGGGGGGTGTTGGGGTGTTAGGGTTTTAGTTGAAATTCCCCCACTTCCCCACTTCCCCACCTCCCCATTTCCTACACCCCACTTTCCTATACCTTTTAAACGGGATTGCGGATCAGGGTGTCTTAGCCAGCTATTTTAGCTATTTCTGGTTGCTTAGAGATAATCTTCAGAATATTAATCGATTCCTAGGAGAAAAAATTCTTCTAGAATGATAAGTAAATATACGAGAGGAATTATACTCATGTCTGCTACGAAGTTTCAAACAGCCGCTTCATTATCTGATCGAGAGCTAGAAATACTCGATTTGGTGGCTAATGGTTTAACTAATCAAGAAATCTCGGAAAAGCTAGAGATTAGTAAGCGTACCGTTGATAATCATATTAGTAATATCTTGACGAAAACGAAAACCGATAATCGGGTGGAGTTGGTGCGTTGGGCATTGCATTGGGGTAAAGTTTGTCTTGATGATATTAATTGTTGTATCCTTCCTTCCCCGGTGCCGACCGATGATCAGGTTTCCTAAACTTCTGGGACTTTTGCTTGCGGTTAATATCATCAGTCTGGGGGGATGTAGTGATGCGGGTTTTGTCACCCCTCCCCAACAGCTTTTAGGAAATACTTTAAATACCCCTTCCTCTGAAGATAATCCCCGTTTTAACTACGATGGTCGTTATCTGGTCTTTGCCTCCGATCGCAGGGGTCAACGAACGATTTATTTATTCGATCGAGTGGCGAATCGTTTAGTTCCCCTACCCGGGTTAAATCAAGCAAAAACCTATCAAGATCAACCGGATATTAGTGCCGATGGTCGCTATATTGTTTATGTGTCGGAACAGTCCGGTAAACCCGATATATATATTTATGATCGACAAACTCTGCAAGCAAAAAATATCACCGAAAATATTTTAGGAGAAGTGCGTCGTCCGACGATTAGTGGTAACGGTCGTTTTATTGCTTTTGAAAGTAATCGTTTCGGTCAATGGAATCTGGAAATATTCGATCGAGGTGGCGAAATTTCTCCTTCTTTACCCCCGATTAATTCTTCCCCGTCCCGATAATCAGTGATCAGTAAACAGTAATCAGTAAACAGTAATCAGTGATCAGTGAAAAGACAGCATTGTTACTGCCAATAGACCTCGACCTAATATTATCTCAAGACCAAAAGTCTTTCTAGTTAAGGAATCTACCCGAATAAAAATTATTTTAATTGCCTCATATTTTTTAAGTAAAATTGAATTAGCAACGATAGATATACATTCCAGCTATCGAACTGTTTAGTTAGTACATAGACCAAAAGCAAGCTGTGACTGGGTTATAATTTTTGGAGATGTCTAATGATGCTCACTTAATACATACTGCTCACTTAATACTCAAAACTGATAACTGATAACTGACAAGGCCGACAGCTTTCTTTTGCCTTTGGCCTTTTTACTTGGTATAAAGTAGGTTTATTGAAGAAGTGGAGGGAATCATCATCCTATGACGATAATGACAAAATCATTGAGACAAAGACTGGCAGAGATTTTCGGGTTTGACCTGCGATCGCTGGCTTTATTTCGCATTGCCTTGGCGTTAGTGGTTTTAGTCGATTTATCAGTTCGTTTTAGCCAAGTAACTGCCCATTACAGTGAATTAGGGGTTTTACCTCTAGAAATCTTATCGAAAGTCTCTGCCAGTCCTTTTTACTGGTCTATTTTTGCTCTCAGTGACTCGGTACTGGTGCAGAGTATCCTGTTTATTGTCGCTATAGCGATCGCATTCTTGCTTTTAATTGGCTATCATACCCGTTTAGCCACGATCGCCACTTGGGCGCTAATCGTCTCATTACATCATCGCAACCCCCTGTTACTATTTGCCGCCGATGACGTAATCCGGGCAGTATTATTCTGGGCGATGTTTTTACCCCTCGGTGCTTGTTATTCCGTGGAAAGTGCCTTAAACACCAATCCCAACCCCCTACCCAAGCGAGTGGTTTCGGCTGCCACGGTGGCTTTGATGATACAAATTTGTTATATCTATATGTGGTCAGCGGCCTTTAAAACCAAAAGTGAAACTTGGTGGCCCGACGGTACAGCCGTCTATTACTCTCTCAGTTACGATCAATACGGTACTGCTTTTGCTGGTTTCTTACTATCTTTACCGCAACAATTACTAAAAATCCTGACCTTTTCAGCGTTAATCTTTGAATGGGTAGGTCCACTGCTAATTTTTATTCCCTTTCGCAATAGTTTCTTTAAAATAGTCGCCATTCTCTCGTTTATTCTCTTACATATCGGTTTTGGTCTCAGTTTTCATCTGGGAATTTTCCCGTTTTTGAGCGTTACCCATTGGTTGCCGATCATACCTAGTCTTGTCTGGGATTGGGTACAAAAACGGATAATAAACCCAGAAAGAGAAGGTTTAAGGATTAATTATGATCGAGATTGTGGATTTTGCAAGAAAGTTGTTCATCTTCTCCGCACTTTTCTCATTTTACCCGGCACTCCCCTGTTAGTCGCGCAGGATAACCCCTCAATATACGAGGATATGGTGGCCCAAAATTCTTGGGTGGTGGAAGATTGGCAGGGAAAACGTCAGTTTAAATGGTCAGCATTGGTTTATATTGTCAGTCTTTCGCCGATTTTCTGGTTTTTAGCGCCAATTTTGCGTTTACCGCCCCTGATGGTCCTAGGAACGAGAATTTATGAGTGGATTGCCTCCCATCGTCGTTTTATGGGCAATTTCACTAAACCTCTCAAGTTTCGTCCCCTGACGATTAA
Organism: Microcystis sp. M049S2; assembly: GCF_020245625.1. Classification (NCBI taxonomy): domain Bacteria; kingdom Bacillati; phylum Cyanobacteriota; class Cyanophyceae; order Chroococcales; family Microcystaceae; genus Microcystis; species Microcystis sp. M049S2. The sequence continues at coordinate 21,460 of NZ_JADBUN010000116.1, forward strand.
ATCCTCTTTACCCTTAAATATTTTGGCAATTTTCTTCTTATTGTTGGCCAGCATCTGGAATTTACGCAGTTTTGTCCAGCAATCGGTCATTAGAGGCGATTTAAATACACCTTTAATTCAATCCCTCGATCGCTTGCTCACCCGTCGTACTTTTAATACAATTGATATTCTGGCAAGAATAACTCGTTTAGACCAGTATTGGACTATTTTTGCCCCTTCTCCCCCTCGCGATGATGCTTGGTTTGTGGCAGTCAGTCAATTAGTCGATGGTTCCACGGTAGATATATTTAGAGAAGGACAGCCGGTAATTTGGGATAAACCGACGGAAAGCGATCGCAATCGTTTGTATAAAACCATGCAGTGGCGGGTATATTTTATTAATCTTGATCGATCTATTGGTCGGTCAGTTTATAGAGAGTTTGGTCAGTATCTCTGTCAAAACTGGAATCAGCAGCACAGTAGTGATCAACAGATTAAATCCCTGCAACTTTATATCATGCGGGAAAGGACTGTCCCCCCCGGAGAAAAACAGAGAATCGAAAAAGAGCTAATCTGGCAGCAAAATTGTCTTTAATCAGTTATCAGTTATCAGTTATCAGTTATCAGTTATTAGTCAGATAAAAGTTATATGGCTAACTAATGCAATAAAAGACAACTAAAAATGGACAACTGATAGCTGATTACCGATTGCTTCTTTTTCCCTTTCCAACTAACCTAACTACCGCTAAACTTTAAAAATCGCTAGAACCGCTCTGGAGACTAGCGAGGGATCTTTCAAAATTCATTCTCTGTTCAGCATTGCGGAGAAAGTAACCACTCATCATTGCCGAGGCCAATAACCGGCCCAGATGTTCGCGACTGGTACTGATAGTGACACCGAAATGTTCGGAAGGAAGGTTGCCCAAAAGTCCGATAATGTTGCGTTCCATCACTTGGAAAACCTCTTGGGATTCTGGTTTCGAGAGTTGGGCGATTGTTTCGGGACTTAAGGTCTGGACATACTGCCACAAACTCTCGGAAAATTCACTATCGGTACCGAATAAATTGTGAGGGCGATCGTTTTCTCTATACACCTTTGATCTCCTGAACTCAATTTTTTTATAAACTATCCTTTTGGTTCTTCCAATTTAACAGTTTTTTGAGATAGTGGGAGTCGGTAGAACCGAACCTGAACGGAATGGTTATACCAAGCAAAAAACCCATCTCCAGCAAAAATAAAAAACTTAACACTGATGATAACCGATCACTGTTCACTGATAACTTTTATTTACCCATACCTAACTGCTGGGCCTTTTGATAGACTTTACCCTCCGTCAGCAGCGAGGGGGCAATCACCACTTCCACCTGTTGCATTTCCTTTAAGTTCTTAGCACCTAAAGTTCCCATACTGGTTTTCAGCGCCCCTAGGAGGTTATGAGTACCATCATCTAATTTTGCCGGTCCGACGAGGATTTCGGCAATAGTTCCGGTACTGCCCACACTAATTCGGGTTCCCCGGGGTAGAACCGGACTAGGTGTGGCCATACCCCAGTGAAAACCGCGGCCGGGGGCCTCCACGGACCGGGCAATGGGAGAACCAATCATCACCGCATCGGCGCCACAGGCGATACATTTGCAGATATCACCGCCGGTAATAATGCCGCCATCGGCAATAACGGGGACGTATTTGCCGGTTTCTTGGAAAAAATCGTCCCTAGCGGCGGCACAATCGGCCACAGCAGTGGCTTGGGGAACTCCCACTCCTAAAACGCCGCGAGAAGTACAGGCAGCCCCGGGACCGATACCGACTAAAACCCCAGCTGCCCCAGTTTTCATCAGGTTAAGGGCGACTTCGTAGGTGACGCAGTTACCCAAAACCACGGGAATGGGCATTTCTTGGCACAGTTGCACTAAATCGAGGGGGGTGATAGCTTCCGGGGATAAATGGGCAGTGGAAACAACGGTTGCTTGGACAAAGAGAATATCGGCCGCTGCTTGGGCAACGATAGCACCGTATTTGACGGCACCGGCAGGGGTGAGGCTAACTGCCGCAATACCGCCTTTTTCTTGAATTTCTTGGATACGAAGCTCGATTAGTTGCGGTTTAATCGGTTCTGCGTAGAGTTCCTGCATTAAACCGACGAATTCTGCTTTGCCGACTGCGGTAATGCGATCGAGAATCGGGTTAGGATCCTCGTAACGAGTTTGAATACCTTCGAGGTTTAGTACCCCTAGCGCCCCCAACTCGGAGAGAAGGACGGCCATTTTAGTATCCACCACCCCATCCATAGCGCTGGCGATAATCGGGATTTCCCGCTCGATATTGCCGAGAGACCAACGGGTATCGGCTAAACTAGGATCGAGGGTTCGCACTCCGGGTACAAGTGCGATTTCATCGATACCGTAAGCTCTACGGGCTGTTTTGCCCCGACCAATAATTGTATCCACGTTTCTATACTATTTCAGACCTATTTAGCCTAGACTAGCAAATTTCGCACCATCTCGAAAAGCTTTTCGGTATTATGGCAAACTAGGCATCGGGAAAATAATCGCCACAGTCGATCGCTTGTTCGGTGTTGGCGCTCCTGGGTTGTACACTACATTTGAGGCGATAATCGTTGGTAAAGTAGCGGCAGTGGGAGCAAGGGATGGAGTGCATCCGTCGGGCAACTTGCCAACTATCGCGCACGGCACTGGTTAAAGACCAGCAAACTAAAGCGATAATGGCAGCGGCGATTGAAAAACGTAAAATAATCCAGATTTCCATGGCGAGCAACTAAAATTACCTGATTTGAATAGGAATCAACTAAGGCAATCGGCAGAGGGTTAGATACTGAACAGTTTACTGACATCCAGACTAACCGTTAGCAATCACCAGACTTTTAAGAACATTTTCGGTCATGGCCGCTATTTGATCCAATTGTTCCTGATGGCGTTTTGCCTGTTTTTTGGCTTCTACCTTGCGTTTCAGGGCTTCCCGGGCTAAATCATCGCGATTTCTGCTTAAAGCTTCGATCGCTACTCGATTCCATGTTTCTGCTTCTTGAATGGCTTTTTTGTACTGGGGTTGAATTTCATCCCAACTCACCTTAAGATTGCTTAAAGCCCCTTTTAATAGGGTTTGGGCATTGTTGGGGTCGGCTCCGATGAGGGATTTTTTCAGAGGTTCGTAGAGTCCCACCGCTTGTAAATGGGTAATAATCGGGATAAATTCTTCTATCTGTTGACTTTTGCTAATACCGGTCTTACACCAAGTGGCAAAATGTTCGCAGTTGTTAAAAAGAAGATTATATTTCTGCTCCCCCAGACGACTTAGCGCCCTTTCTACCACCACATCGGGGATAAAGGAAAATCCCACCTCTACATGGCGCACCACATAGATTTTACCGCCCCTAGCAAAGGTTTCTAGGGAAGTTCGTTCCACAATCTCGCTCGGTTTTCGGTAATGAATGACGCTACCATCACCGCAATCGATGCCATGATGGGCATAAACACCCTGAAGATTGAGCAATTCCCGATAGGCGTATATTTGATCCCCTCTAGCCATATTTTTTTAGTGATAAAGTAAACAAGGAGATTGTCTATTGAGTCAGTTTTTCCAGTTATTAATAAGCCATTCAGATTTGGGTATTCTGGTTTTCGTGTTTTACTTTTTGTTATGAATTAAAGCCAGCAAACAGCTTAAGTCGAAGATGTTCAAGATTGCTTTAATTCATAACTTATTCTTTTAATAGGCTTTATTTTTGTATTCATACCCTCAGTTAATCCATTGGTTGTATAATTTTCACAGTAATTATCTAACTGTTGACTCTGTGGAAGGACTCTGGTGGGGCAGCGGAGAAGGAGAATCACTAACCCTCCTAGAGGCGCGATTCCTGATTTTGAAAATATGCGCTGCCGCTTTTTAGCCAGCCTTTCGCCATAATTTTTGATTATCATCCTTGATCCAGAAGAGCCTTTTCTTATTTTACTAAAGAATGCTTAACAGAGAAACACCAGCCAGTATAATAATACAACCAAATAGTCTTTGTTTGATATTTTTTCCATGAAATAAAAAATAGCCATACCCCACACTCATCAATAAACTGCTTTGTTTCACCGCCACTGAATTCGCCGCCACCGTTCAATTAAATCTTTTGCCAGATAAAGATTTAGTCGATTTATGCCCCCCTATCGAACCATAACAAGTAACGAAGAACCGTCAAGGTAAAGTTTTATGACAGGATTCAACGTTTCTGCATCTAGTCAGTGAGGTACTGGTATGCTTCAAACTTGAATGGGCCGCTCTCAGACGAGCGAATCAGACACCTGTGACAAGCCTCTTACGGAGACTCTATGGCTAAACAATTCAACGGGACAATCGCCCTCGATATTCGTGATTCCGTACCCGATTGGGAACCCTACGCCGAACCGAAAGCACCCGCAAATTCACCGAATATTCTTTACATAGTCATTGACGATACGGGATTTGGTGCCTGGGAAATGTTTGGTGGCAAAATTAAAATGCCCAATTTAGCTCGTATTGCCAAAAAAGGCTTAATTTATACCAACTTTCACACTACCGCTCTTTGTTCTCCCACTCGTTCATCCCTATTAAATGGACGCAATGCTACCAGTAACGGGATGTCTTGTATCGAAGAGGTGACAGCGGGTTTCCCTGGTAATAATGGTCGCATTCCCTTTGAAAATGCCATGATTCCAGCCGTATTGAGTGAGCGTGGCTGGAGTACCTTCGCCCTTGGTAAATGGCACTTAGTGCCAGAAGAAGAGGCAAATATGGCATCCACGAAGCGGCATTGGCCTTTAGGTCGTGGTTTTGAACGCTATTATGGCTTTTTAGGCGGAGAAACCGATCAATGGTATCCAGATCTGGTCTATGATAACCATCTGATTGAACCTCCTTATGGTCCCAATATGGGGGATACAGAGAACGGTTATCATCTATCGAAAGACCTGGTAGATAAGGCAGTTGCCTTTATCCAAGATCAAAAGGCGATCGCTCCAGATAAACCTTGGCTGATGTACTTCTGTCCCGGTGCCAACCATGCACCCCATCAAATCTGGCCTCAGAAGATCTTAGATTATGATTATAACACGAGCCTGGGAGATCCCGATAATCCAGAGGATTTATCCTTTGTCGAGACAAGTATCTTTAAAGATGGCTATGAAGTCTATCGCACAGAAGTCCTTGCCAAAATGAAAGAATTAGGCATCTTTGGGGATGAGGTAACAACACCCTCGGAGATTAATCCTCATGGTGAAGGTGAGCTTGCACAACATAACCCTGACCACACTAAGATCCAAGGAGTTCCTGCTGGTAAGACGTGGCCTCAAACTGATTGGGTAAAACCTTGGGAAGGATTAAGTCCCGAAGAAAAGGCATTATTTATCCGTATGGCCGAGATTTATGCGGCATTCTCCACCTATACCGATGAACAAATCGGTCGTTTGCTCGATTTTCTCGAAGAAACGGGTCAAATGGATAACACCATCATTGTTGCTGTAGCTGATAATGGTGCTAGTGCAGAAGGTGGGCCTAATGGTTCAGTGAATGAAAACCTGTTCTTTAACGGTATTCCCGATGATTTTGACAAGAACTTTGCCCTTCTCCAAGATTTAGGCACACTGAAAACCTATAATCACTATCCTACAGGATGGGCTTGGGGCTTTGATACGCCTTTCAAATACTGGAAACGTTGGTCAGGTTATGAAGGTGGTGCTGCAACTCCCTTTATGATGTGTGGACCGGGTATTAAGAAGTCACGAATGGCAGATACGGGGATTCGCAAACAGTACATTCACGCGGTTGACTTAGTACCTACCCTTTACGAAATGTGTGGTGTAGAACCCCCAGAAGTGGTTAAAGGTTACACCCAAAATCCCATTGAGGGAATTAGCTTCGCCTATACTTTCGCTCCCGAATATGCTCAACCTGAGTATCAATTTGCTTACAGACTCTCTGACGAGCAAAAACCCAAGGATGCCAATGGAAAACCCAAGAAAGTGCGAGAAACTCAGTTCTATTCCATGTTAGGCACAAGGGGAGTCTGGTATAAAGGTTGGCACGTTTGTACTGTCCATGCTCCTGCACCTTCCAATTGGGGTAATTTTGAGAAGGATATCTGGGAATTGTACTGTATGGATGGGGATCGGGAATTAACTCCCGATCCGACTCAATCTCGTAACTTAGCTAATGACCCGAAATATGCCGATAAACTCGAACAGATGAAGTATATGTGGTTCGTGCAAGCAGGGTTATACAAAGGTATGCCTATTGATGATCGCTCGGCTATGGGTGGAGATCGTCCCCAATTACGTCCCCCAGCATTTGCTCAAGATGACCCAAAGGATGCTACCTTCAGTTACACCTATTATCCAGGGGGATCAGAAATTCCCGAAGCCGTTGCTCCGAATACCCGAGGTCGTTCTTACGAAATCGAAGCCATTGTTGATTTCTCCACGGGTGAGACTCCTAAAGGGGTAATGATAGCTCATGGAGGAAGTTTTGGTGGATATAGTTTCTATATCTACGAGGGCAAACTCTGTTATGTCTATAACTGGTTAGGACAACAGCAACAGAAGATCACTTGTCCACTCCCTATCCCTAATCTTGCCGACGAGGAAAAGACACTCAAAGTTGTATTTAACAAGAAGCCCAATCAACAACCGGATAGCAAGTTTGGTGGTAGTACCATAGGAGAGGTACAACTCTATATCAATGGTATTAAGCAAAGTGCCACGATTGAGAGAGCTTTCCCTGAAGATCCCGATAAATTCCTGGTTGTACTTTCCAAGAAGCCAAATCCAAATTCAGAACCACTAGAGAGCAAGTTTGGTGGTAGTACCATAGGAGAGGTACAACTCTATATCAATGGTATTAAGCAAAGTACCAAGATTGAGGAAGCTTTCCCAGAATATCCTGAGCAATTCCTGACTCAACCGGGTAAGTTTGGGGCGGGATTTAATATTGGTCGAGATCCCGGACAGCCTGTATCATCAGACTACGAACATGAGTTCGAGTTTTTCGAGTTTGAAGGTGCGAAGCTGAAAAAAGTCATTGTCACGATTAAAAATGACGCGGGCGCGGGCGCGATCGATCCTCAGACAGAATTAATAGGGATGTTGTGGCGTGACTAATCTGCTTAGTCTGTAGCATAGACCCGATTTGCTTTCAAAGCTGTAGGGGTAATTTCTGCATTGCCCCTACCCACTCTAACCCTTGATAAAATAAAGGCTATATCTTGAGTATGCAAATATCTCAAAACCCCTCATCTGCTCCAGGTAAACCTCCCCATAAAGATCTGATCTGGATTCCGGGGGGAACATTTGAAATGGGGTCAAACAGTCGTAAATATCCTGAAGAAGGACCCGTCCACACCGTAACCGTTAGCGGCTTTTGGATGGATAAATATTTGGTCACTAATAAACAATTTAGAAAATTTGTCAAAGAAACAGGATATATTACCTTTGCTGAAAAACCACCGAAAGCAGAAGATTATCCTAATGCTGATCCTGAAATATTAGTTCCCGGATCTGCCGTTTTTGTGAAACCAGATCGTCCCGTTGATCCTCGTACTGTCTGCTGGTGGCAATATATGCCGGGGGCAAATTGGCGACATCCCGAAGGTACTGGAAGTTCAATTAAAAATCGAGAAAACCATCCTGTAGTACATATTGTCTATGAAGATGCCCTTGCCTATGCAAAATGGGCAGGAAAAGAACTCCCAACTGAAGCACAATGGGAATTTGCTGCACGAGGGGGTTTAGAGGGGGCAGAATTTGCTTGGGGTGATGAATTTATGCCTAATGGTAAAGTCATGGCTAATACTTGGCAAGGACAATTTCCTTGGCAAAATCTCAAACCTCATGCACCCGGTCCAGAAGCAGTAGAAAGCTATCCCCCCAATGGTTATGGACTTTATGACATGATAGGTAATGTCTGGGAATGGACACAAGATTGGTATCAGGAACAACATCCCAAAAACCCGACTAAAGCCTGTTGTACCCCGAAAAATCCCCTAGGCGGAACCGAAGAAGATAGTTATAACCTCAAACTTCATCCCTCAATGCGAAAACCCCGTAAAGTCCTCAAAGGAGGCTCTTTCCTCTGCGCCCCTAACTACTGCGCTCGTTACCGTCCCGCCGCTCGCCATCCCGAAGATATCGACACTTCTACCAATCATATCGGTTTTCGCACAATTTTTTGTCCTGATTAGAATTTATTACCGCTCACAATGACAATTAAGATGGCTCATTATGTTCTATTTTTAAAAGTTTCAGAGGGAAAATAACCAAACAGTTGTTTATAATCAGAGGCAAGATGTCCTCGCTCAAAAAAACCTAATTCTTCGGCAATTTGATAAATTAACGTTAGTTCGGGGTTTTGGGTAATGGATTGATGTAAGGCGTTAAGACGAAGCTTTTTAAAATAATTTTGAGGAGACATTTCTACTCTAGCTTATATGACGCAGCCAAGCACTCTAAGCGATCGTGCTTATATGTCGCCCCAAGAACGAGATCTGGCCTATAAGAAAATGCGTGAAGATTTTGAAGGCTACAAACGTCGTTTAGGCTGCTAATAGTCTAAATTTAGATCTCTTAACTGAAGTTTAATTAATAATTTTTGAGGCGCGTTTCTAACGTGCCTTTTTTCAAAATTTTATTTAAACTTTGGCGATTATAATTGACATTAATTCCTTGCATTTTCACGAGCGCACTTAGGTGTCTCATGCCAACGATACTTTTAGCCAGCACAAAACCTACCCAGCAGCACATCAAGGTAAATGTACTTATGTAAAATAATCATTTTTGGGGAGTGGTTTGAGAAGCTATTTCATTAGTTTTGGTAAAATTATAAGCCTGGCTTATTCACACTTATTAGGGTATATTTAATTTATGTTCCTATCTATAAAAGCAACTTTTGTATAACTTCTTTCCATATTTGAAGATTTACAGCTTGTCAAAACCTATTGTAGCATTCATCTTAATGGTGAGGCACGAAGTTTTCCTCTGGTGGAGTCGGTCATCAATACCAAATTAGGTTACACTTCATCTCTATGGGAAACGCTGTAAAAATTATCCCAGCAGAAATTGAGGACTATAGCCTAAACACCAGCGATGGAAGCCCCTTTTTAACTGTTAACCCCCTTACCCCAGAGATTATGGATGCTTTTAGTCCCTTTCCCCCTGACTGGACAGAGAGTGCTGTTCACGCCTACAATTTTTGTTGTCCTTACTGTGGGGCAAAAGCTAAAGAAGCTCAGTCCGTTTGGATCAATCGCCGCGCTCCCGTTTTAGGAGAAGATTCCCGTCGTAAATGGCAGGAATTCTATCATTGTCAATGCGATCGAGTTTGGTGGGCCTGGAGTAGTGATCGACCTGCCGAAAATAAGTAATTCTGAATCGGGAATGGAAAATATGGCCGATGTCTATGTTTCTTGGGATGAATACCATCGTCTGATCGAAAAATTAGCAGTAAAAATTGATCGTTCCGGTTGGCAATTTGCTCAGATTGTCTGTTTAGCTAAGGGAGGATTGCGCGTCGGTGACATTCTCTGTCGTCTTTTTCGTCAACCCCTAGCCATTCTCTACGCTGCTTCCTACGGGGGGCAAAATAATCAAATTCGGGGAGAATTAACTATTTCCTCAAATTTAGCCATGCTCGAGGCCCAATTAAAGAGTCCCTTGTTATTAGTGGATGATTTAGTCGATTCGGGAATCACTCTCCAAAAAACCTCGATTTTGTTACAGGAAAAATACGGGATTACCAATATCAAAACTGCGGTGATCTGGTACAAAGCAGCATCAAGAATTAAACCTGACTATTATGTGGAATATTACCCCGATAATCCCTGGATTCATCAACCCTTCGAGCGTTACGAGTTAATTACACCCCAAGACCTCCTAGAATAAAACTACCACAGAAGCGGTGACAATGATGATAGTAGTAGCCATTCTCACCATACCATCAGTACCTTTTTGATAGGCATCAAATTTATATTCTCAGCGGTCAACTTTTTGACCAAGTTTTTCTCGCAATTGAATCAACGCCGCTCTGATGTCATCATTACTGGGATTTTCGGGAATTTGCATGACCTTGATTAGCAATCAACTAACAAACGCACACGTTATAGCAGATATTAGCCATAAATTACAATTTTTTATCGGGAGGAGGAGTCAATCGCCAACGCACTAAAAAACTATCAATACTTTCTAAACATTCCAAATCATTTTTAGGTAAATAAGAATCTTTTAACAAGAAAGAAAAAGCCTGCTGAAACTCTTGACTATCAGCTTGAATCGGACTAGCAAAATGACAAGGAATAACCTGTTTAATCGGCCATTGGCAAATTCTATCAACCCATTGACTCACCTCGTCGGTATTGCGATTAAGAATCAAAGTTTGCAAAATTGGCGCGACTATTAACCTCCCCTCTCGACGCAAATTTAAAAAAGTCTTTTGCCAATCATCACCCCATTGAAAAGGGAATAAACCAAAATAGGCTTTTTTACTCTTTTCCCTAGCAACAAAAGCATCTCGAAACACCTTAATCCAATTGGGAACAGATAAAGCATCAGGTTGAAAATAAAGAGCAAAAAGACAAATTCTCTGCCAACCCCGACGGCGATTTTCTGGGGTATCCTCCACCAGATCCTTAGCAGTATTTTTAGCGTGAAACAGCAGCGGATAGGGGTCTAATTCTAAAATAGCGGGGGGATTTTCTGGGATAGAAATAATGCCATCAGTTAGCAGCAGAGTTTGAGAGTAGTGATGAAAAAAAGCCACTTCCGAGAAGTATCCCACATTTAGATCGATTGCGGGTAAAATTTCATAACTAAAATCTTTTCCTAAAGGAGTAGTTGCCGAGTCAGCAGGTAAAATTTCCGTTCGTTTTGCCGGTAAACCCAACCAACTCAAAGGTAAATTAAGAGGAAAACTCCATTGATTAGGAGCAACATAAACTATAGCCTTAGGAAAATAACGGGCAAAAGGACCCACAAAAACCTTATGTTCGATCCCAGAAATCGTCGGCAAAATAATATATTTAACTTCCCCGTGTTCACTTTCCAACTCACGCATTAAGCGAATACATTCCGGAGTCGGGGCCACTGGTGCATAAACAAATAAACCCCCAGATGCTAACTTAATTACCGTCATGCGAATCGGCACAACCACATAAAAAATACCCTGCAATTGCTCAAATGTCCAGAGCGTATCTTTCACCACTTCTTGGCGAATTGTCCGTCTTTGACCGTAGGGATAAAGTGGTACAATTGGCCAAAACGGCCATGATAAATCTTGCGGACTAATTGCGGCTTTTGTCATCGTCTGATTCTATGGCTGAAAATCTCTATTTTAGTTATCATAAACCCTTCTAATCCCCATGACTAATAAACTGCCCATTGATTCTTTGGTCAATACTTGGAATAGTCTCACGGGGGAAGTGATGAAAAGACTCCCCATCGACCAGTTGACTAATACTGTCCTGCAATGGTTTAGTGTTAGTGACAGTCAAGTGGCGGAAATTTTAGAAAAAGTCCGTCAAGAATTACCCACCACCGAGGCGCTGTTAATCGGCAAACCGCAAACGGGAAAAAGTTCGATTATTCGGGGAATAACGGGAGTTTCGGCGGAAATCGTCGGGCAAGGTTTCCGTCCCCACACCCAAAACACCCAGCGCTACACCTACCCCGCAGAAGATTTACCCCTGTTGATTTTTACCGATACGGTGGGGTTAGGAGATGCCTATCAACACACAGAGACAATAATCGCGGAATTATTAGCAGATTTAGCCGAAAATACGGGACGCGCCCAGGTTTTTATCGTGACGGTAAAAATTGATGATTTTGCCACCGATAGCCTTCTGGAAATTACCAAACAACTGCGGCAAAAATACCCTAAAATCCCCTGTTTACTGGCTGTCACCTGTCTTCATCAGCTTTATCCTCCTAATACCGTTGATCATCCCCCCTATCCTCCCGATTTCGAGGATATCAATCGCGCCTATCAAGAAATTAAAGAAACTTTTAAGGATTTATATGACAATTCTGTGCTAATAGATTTTACCCTAGAGGAAGACGATTATAACCCCGTTTTTTACGGTTTAGAGGCATTTAGAGACAATTTAGCCGATTTATTGCCAAAAGCCGAAGCTAACACCATCCACCAACTTTTAGATCGGGAAACCAGCAATAAATTAGGCCATCTCTATCGGGACGTGGCCCGACGCTATATGTTAGCCTTTTCTGTCATAGCGGCAACCTTGGCGGCGATTCCCTTACCCTTAGCGACTATGCCGGTGTTAACCGCCCTACAAGTGTCAATGGTGGGGGTTTTAGGTAAATTATACGGTCAAGTCTTAACCCCATCCCAAGCCGGCGGAGTCGTCAGTGCGATCGCTGGCGGCTTTTTGGCCCAGGCCATCGGTCGGGAATTGGTGAAATTTATCCCCGGTTTTGGCAGTGTCATCGCCGCTTCTTGGTCCGCTGCCTATACCTGGGCCCTAGGAGAGGGCGCTTGTGTCTATTTTGGCGATTTAATGGGGGGTAAAAAACCCGATCCTAAAAGGATTCAAAGGGTGATGAAAGAGGCTTTTTCTGCTGCCCAAGAAAGATTTAAAAATGTCGCTACAGGGGAAGATAAAATGTAGTTATTAGCCTCTTAAGTGTTGGAGATGAAGCAGCCTAAGACAAGTAGCATATCTTCAATTTAGCGAGATTTTAGTAATATTCGTCAGCTTTAGCCCCACTGGAAATTTACTTGGGCTTCTCAACCAGATCTATGGTTTAATACAGTTGAATATATCCCGTTCAAGTAATAGACAAAACATATAAAAAATGTGCCATCAGTTTCAGTGAGTAGCAGTATAATGGCTTTATGCAGTTTGACTGGGATAAGAATAAGGCAGAATGCAATCTATCAAAGCACGAAGTCTCATTTGAGGAGGCAAAAACTATTTTTGATGATTCTCTCTATGTTGAATTCTACGATCCAGATCATTTAGAAGGAGTTGATATTAAGTAGCTGGTTATAATTAAATTAAAAATGGATTTTAGGTTCGATCCCCCGTGCCCCCCTTGATAAGGGGGGTGCCGATAGGCGGGGGGATCCCCCCTTAATCCCCCCTTAATAAGGGGGGCATCTGACAACTTTTAACGCCTACCTACTTATGTTAGTTAAAGGAATCAAAAAAGGCAAAATTATTGAGTTATTAGAGGAAGTTGATTTTCCCGATAATGAAGAGGTATTAGTAGAAATTAGAGAGGTTAATGATTTTTGGTCAGCCTTGCAAGATTTTAGGCAAAGGGTAGATTTGACAAGTCTTGATGATGATACTTTTGATAATTTACGCGACAACTCAACCGGGAGAGATGTTCATTTATGACTCTCAAGTATTTACTAGATACTAATGTTTTGTCAGATCATGGCTCTTATACCAGTTATCTTAGCCGTTGTTGTAGTACCTTAACCCCGATACTTTACCCACAGTTAAAAACGAAAGGAAAAAGGCAGTAAATCCGAGAGACTAAAACAATAATTTTGCTGAGTTCCACAGATAATAATCTCTGCTTGCGGCGCTAATTCGGCTATCCATTGACGACAGGCTCCGCAGGGAGTTAACTGACTAATATCATTCTTCCCATCGATACAGGCTATAGCGATCGCCCGTACTTCTCGATCGCCCGCCGCGATTATTTGCGCTAAAGTTGCCCTTTCCGCACACAAACTCAAGCCATAACTAGCGTTCTCCACATTAGTACCAGCATAAATCTTTTTATCTGTCAAGACCGCTGCCCCCACCCGAAAACGGGAATAGGGAGAATAGGAAAGTTTCGCCACTTCCCGAGCAGTGTCACAGAGTTGTTGTCTTTCTTGGTCAGATAGGGTCATCGGCTGCCGATAGCAGGAATTGGGGAATTGGGGAAGTGGGGTGTGGGGTGTGGGGTGTGGGGTGTAGGGTGTAGGGTGTGGGGAGTTTTCTCAGTTAACTGATAACTGATAACTGACTCCTAACCCAATGGTAGATGTTGGATTGTTGCGGGAGTTCTATTTTCCGACAAAGATAAGCAAAAATTATTTATTGACTGCAAAAACTTGAGAATATTTAAATTAACATTCCGCAATATTTATAAATTCTTAAGAATTAATTGAGAAAGATTTTTATTTAACAACGATGTTATCAAGGTTACAGCGATTTGATAGAATTTCATAATGGGTTTTTCTGTGCTTTTTTGGGCAGCAATGGTTGAAACCCTTGCCAGACCTAGAAGGTGATCCTAATTAAGACGGGTAAATCAGTCAATTTCACCCACAACGATGATCTTTTTTTTATGTAGTTTTATTGCAAAAAAAAAGTTTTTTTGACAAAAAGCACAAAGTATGATATTCACCAACGTATTTCTGGCTGCGAGTAATTATTGTAGAGAGGGGAGAAAAAAGCCGAATACCGACTCCTAACCCCATCAACAAACTTTTTCAGCAAACCCTAACTTACCACTTAACATTTCCCTGACGATTTTAGCGGTAGCGGGGGCTAATAAAACCCCGTTGCGGTAGTGTCCCGTGGCCAGAATAACGTTATCGTATCCGGGCAAATATTCGATGATGGGAGCGGATTTTTTCTCCGGTCGCGGTCGCTTACCAGACCAAGTACGCACGATCGCACCCGCAGCCAAAGAGGGACAAAAAGTGATCGCCTTTTGATATACTTGTTCTAACAGGGCAGTATCGGCGATAATTTCGCCCTTTTCGTCCATAAATTCCACCGTTGCTCCAATCCAGTATTCTGCTCGGGCCAAAGGCAGAATATGCAGGTCATTTCCCGTTAAAATCGGCTTAAAATCGGAACTTTCTAGGGGTTGCGTCAATTTTATCTGTAAAGCTTGCCCTAAAACCGGTCGGATTTCCACTGGATGGGTAAGAGTTTCGGTTAAAGCAGTGGAACCAATTCCCGCACAAAGAATCAAAGAGTCGTTTTCCTCTATACTATTGGAACTATAAACGTGGGTGCATTGCCTCAAATTAGAGCCTTGAAGCTCTGTCTTCCCGAAATTTTCAACTTTTACCCCAAATTGACATTTAACCCCCCTTCTTGCCGCAGCAGCGACGAGAGCCTCCGTGAGCAGGACTGGATTAATTTGATGATCCCTGGGCGAATAGATAGCACCCTGGAGATGATCGCTGGCCACTTGGGGACATTTTTGGTTTAAAGTCTCTTTATCCCAGATTTCTAGACAATATCCCTGTTCTTGGCGGATTTGGGCTAACTTGCGCCAATTTTCTTCGTCTTCGGCACTCGATCGCAGTAGGACAATACCATCACGGTTACAGGGAATAGTCAGTCCGGTGAGGGATTCTAGCTCAGGAAGGAGGGTTTCGTAACGTTTTAAACTTTCTTGCCGCAGTTTCCAGGCTCTACCTTTAGTTTTATGGCTGATAATCCCCATTAAAATCCCTAGAGCTGCCCCGGTTGCTCCTTGTCCTGGTTTTTTTTCATCGATAAGGGTAATTTCTAATCCTTCGATGGCGCTTAATTCGTAGGCAATGGTGGCCCCCACTATCCCCGCACCGATGATGACAATTTTAGTCATAAACTCCAGAGGCTATTTTTCTAGTGGGAATAGGACTAAAAAAGGGTTGAACAGGTTTCAACCCCGATAATTAATTACAGAACCCGGAAAATAAAAGGATAACGGAAAACCTTATAGGCATCTTTCCAGACTTGCAGGATAGCAAGAATGGGAAGAACAATATTCACCACAGCAAGAATCGGTAAGAGCAAATAACCGATTAAAACCCAAACCAGAATCCCGGCAATTAGGTAGTATAACCACATATTCAGGTGAAAGTTTAAAGCTTCTTTGGCGTTTTCCTTCACCGTTCCATCATCAGAAATGAAATAAATAGCTAAGGGAATCCCCACCGATACCAGCGTAGCACTCAAAAGGATCGAAGCATGACAAGCCACGGATAGGAGTCTTTTTTTGGTTAAATCTTCACTCTTGACCATCGGGTTTATCCCCCTAAAATTGGCGGAGAAAGCGGATATCACTATTATAACAACGGCGAATATCGTCTATCTCATGTAATACCATAGCAAATCTTTCCACGCCAAAACCAGCAGCAAAACCCGTATAGATTTGGGGGTCATAACCGACTGCTTTTAAGACATTGGGATCCACCATACCACAGCCCATCACCTCCAACCATTTGCCTTTCCACTGCACATCTACCTCGGCCGAGGGTTCGGTAAAAGGGAAGTAGGAAGCGCGGAATTTAACTGGTAAATCGGCCCCAAACATTTGCTTAAGAAATTCTTTAATTGTTCCTTTCAAATCCGTAAAGGTTAATCCCCGGTCCACCGCTAATAATTCCACTTGATGGAAAACCGCAGAATGGGTTGCATCCACGGTATCGCGACGATAAACGCGGCCCGGGGCCACAATCCGAATCGGGGGTTCGTGACTTTCCATGTAGCGAATCTGCACCGGGGAAGTATGGGTCCGCAATAAACGACCATCCCTCAAGAAAAAAGTATCCTGCATATCCCGGGCCGGATGGTCAGCAGGAATATTTAAAGCCTCAAAATTATAATAATCGCTTTCTACCTGCGGCCCGGTGGCGATGCTGTAACCCAGACCGACGAAAATATCGATCATGCGATCAACTGTGCTATTTAAGGGGTGAATTCGCCCTAAAGGACGGCTCAGAGCAGGTAGGGTGACATCGAGGGTTTCCGCCGCTAATTTCGCCTTAATTTGGGCATTCTGGAGACTTTCTCGCCGGGATTCCAGCAGCGATTGTACTAATTCTTTGACCTCATTAGCGATCGCACCTAATCGTGGTCTCTCTTCGGGGGTTAATTTGCCCATTTCGCGTAAAATCTGCGATAATTCTCCTTTTTTGCCAAGATAATTCACCCTTAGCTGTTCTAAGTCTTCTAGGGTTGTTGTTTGTTCGATGGAATTTTCCGCTTTCGCTGCCAGGGTTTTTAGGGCAGTTTCGATCGGATGGGGGGATAAACTCATAATTAGGGCATTTTATGGGGCAGCATTCTAGTCTAGTTTATCAAGAGAGGGAATTTGGGGAGACAGTTGCAGGGGCGATTTGCTTTCCGGGGTGACGATTCCCTGAGATGGTTTGCTGTATCATGTTCATCGCTCCCTGTCCCCTCTGATCAAATGAGAGCTTATTGCATGAGTACCTCGTCGAACCTAGAACTTTCAATGGGAACCAGCTTATCTTGATTGCATCAGATTTCTGGTTTTTTTAAAATGAACTCGATCGAGGCAAAAACCGCAGATAATTCTAGTTTAGTTGACGAGGAGAGTTTCTGGTAAACTTCGGCAATTTGATTAGAAAAACTATAGACTAATTTATTCTCCATATAGAGAGGATGTCCAATATAGTGGGAATCTTTAAGAATTTTTTTCAGTTTGTTGACTCGCTTCGGTGGAACAATTAACACAAGTTTTCCTGCCAGTTCTGGATAAATTTTTAGTAATTCCATAAAGCGATCGATTCCTGTGGTGATCGGTGTACTGGTTTCTACTTCAAAAGCGAACACTGCATCGCCTAAGTTATTAAACCAGATGAGATCGATCTGTTGTATTTTATCTCTGTCCCACTTTCCTAATTTATCGATCGGTAATTTTTCTAGAGAAATATCTTTAAAAGCTTCTCCATTCCAATAACCTGTAGATTGTTCTTTTTTGCCAATATAAGGCTTTAATCCGACAGCAATAGCAATTTTTGCCAGAGCGTAGATAATTTGATCGTGAGGAATTTTATCTGCTTGTTTGGGAAAATCTAAACCAGTTAAAACGGAAGAAATTGGCTCTATATTTAAATCGAGAGTTAGCTGAAGACCTTCTTCTTGCCCTAGTTGCCAGTGCCGACCATCGGGAGAATAAGCTAACTTTTCTAAAACCTTTAAAATCGATTGATCGCTTGGTGTTGTCCCGTTGATCAGGTTAGGCATGACCGCAAAAATAATTTCATCAAAAGTTGCTACTTTTCCCTGTCGTTTTTTGGCAGTTAGAAAATCCAAGAGATAAAATCTTATTCGATCTTCTAGCGGAATAAAACAACCGATTTTCGTATTTGTACGAATTCTCCAGAGATGATCTAATTCCGAAAAGTTGAATTCCTCTTTTAACAAAGGAGTAATATCATCTATTTGTTTCTTGACTTGGGTTAGTAAGCCATTTTCCAATAATTTAGGAATGAGCGCATTATAAATATCTTCTGTGGAAGCACCCGAACTTTTAACGATTGTCATCTCGGCCACTTCTTTAATAATTTGCAGGATATCGATCCCGACTTTACTGATGGCGATTGTTTTGGGATTATTCACTTTTCTAAAGTTTAAAACTAACTCTCCCGATAGGACAGTCAGAGGATTTTTCTTTTTGTGTAATGAGGGCGTAGTAGAATGTTGTACAGAGGAATTTACATACTCAAAACCAGCTTCTTGAGCAGATTTAACGATCGCATCCCAATAGGCGGGATCTTTATGAGCAAAAACAATACTCATCCAGCGATCAAATTTCAAAACTCGAAACATTTCTCGAATGGAATTCGATAATAAATTGATGTAAGTTTCTTTCGATTTCTTTAAATCTCCTCCTTCGATCGCTTCCAATTCTCTTGCGTTATCGCTCACTTCAAATCCTAGCCAAGCATTCCACATAGTCGAGAGATCTAAATAGGCAATATGTTGTCCGTAGGGAGGATCGGTATAGATATAATCCACGGATTCGGACGATATGCCAGTTAAGTCCGTCGCTGAGAAATCAAAAATTGAAAAATTTTCTTGATAAAAATCACCGATTACTGTATTAGTTTCGATCTTGAATTTTGCCGTCCCCTTAAATTTCTGCTCGAATTGTTCCCAGACATTAAGATCGATAGTTTGAGGAGGAATCCAATAGCGATAACGGTGCATAATTCCGCTATTTCCCCGGCTTTCTATTCTTCCTCTCGTGGAACTAAAGGTTAAATTGGTTTTATTGAGAGTTGCCGAGAAAGTAAACCTCATTAAATCTTTAATGATCGGATCGGTGATTAATTCAATCTGGTTGAGAATTAGAGAAAGGGAAAATAATTGACGTTTGGTAAACAAATTTTCTACAGATTCTGCGTCCGCATTTTTCGGTAAACGAACCCCTTGCGGATACCAATAGGGAATCTCTAAATCCGCCGCTTCTTCTGGAGACATTCGATAAACTTCCTCAATCTTTTCCTGACAATTTCTGGCGATGTCATCGAAAGCAGACCGAAAATCATCGATGTTAACGGGACTAACAGCGATATTGCGGCAGATAAAACCAGCCATCGGGTTAATATCCGAGTAAATCGCCTTTCGCTTTAAAACTAGAGCCTCTACCGCAGTCACTCCCGATCCCCCAAAGGGATCTAAAACCACATCTCCCACCTGACTAAAACGCTTAATATATTCCTGTACCACATTCCAAGCGCGCCGGGTAAAATAGGGATGACTTCCCCAATGGCGTAACGTCCCTTGTTTTTTGGGATCGATCGGCCCAGAAATGGGATCGATCATTCTATAGTCGAAGGAGGAAGCACTCATCTGGCCTTAAGAATAGAGTTCTATATATTACTGTACCCAGATGTGAGGGTATGGCGAGGATACCCTCTTGGGAGCATCCTACGCACTGCCGGAGGAAGTCCGGCTCTTGTTGCCGTTTCTCGGCAACAGGTGGGGAAAGCACCCCAGAAATCGAATCCTCGGCCTTAGTTTCCAGGGTTTTTAGGGCAGTTTCGATCGGACGGGGGGATAAACTCATAATTAGGGCATTTTATAGGGCAGCATTCTAGTCTAGTTTATCCGCTCCCGTGGCGAGACAGGCAGAATCGATAAAAGCTAATAGCTATGTGCTAGGATGGAAATTGAGAATAAAAGTCGGCACTGCGGCTCGTTGTCAGTATTAATGGTCAAAGCGTTTCTGTTTAGTATTGGTTCAGCTAGTTCCCGAAATCTTGGTTCTCTACAAATCTGTTGTTTTTATCTGTGCAAGGATAGGTTTTATGTCAATTTATGTTGGTAATCTCCCCTTCGAGGTTGACCAAGACGACGTGGTTGAGGTTTTTAAGGAATATGGTGAGATCAAACGCGTTCACTTTCCCATGGATCGGGAAACGAAAAGAAAACGCGGGTTCGCTTTCGTGGAAATGGAAACCCCAGAGCAAGAAGCGAAGGCTATTGCCGCTCTTGACGGCGCTCAATGGATGGGACGGGAATTAAAAGTCAATCAAGCTCGTGAAAGAGAACCCAAACCTTCCTTCGGTGGTGGCAATCGCAATCGAGATCGTCGCTACTAATCCCCAATCGTAACCATTCTAGGCTATGATTACCTAACTTCTTTTCATTGTCAATAGGGGAAGCGATCGCTCGTTTCCCCGCTTGTCTATCTAATATCCCAAGGAGATTCTTGTGGCTAAACGTCGTAATTTGAAAAAAGAAAAAGCGGAACGCAACCGCGCCTACGCTCGTCAATTCCGGGCTGCCTCTAATCGTACCACCACCAGAGGAGGTAGAGGCGGTTATTCCAGCGATCAAAGACAATCTTCGGAAAATGAAGGGGCAGCCGATACCTAATCTGCTGACTTAGTTAGGGTCTGCGGCAAAAAGTTTTTCGTGGGGACAGGGTGTAGGGTGTGGGGTGTGGGGTGTAGGGTTTTACCGATTCTCATCTGGTCAATTACCTAATTTTCAGAGAAAAAGTCCCAGAATTTTCCCCCTATCTCTCCCACAACTGGTACTTTTTGATTGACAAAAAGTCTAAAAGTCTTACCCAATAAGGTTTTTAGATTTATTCAGCAAGCCCGAGTTAATCTAGCAATAAAAGCCATAGCTTCGCTTTTATTGCTGACTATTCCATCTAAAGTTGCCCCCAACACTGCCGCAAGTAACGATTTAAACTGGGGACCCGGTTGATAACCCAAAGCTTTTAGGTCATTGCCGTCGATAGGAGCCTCTATCTGAGACCATTTAGTTAAATATTGCCAGATTAAAGCCCGCATCCTAGTCTCACTCCTCACCGCCACCAATAACAAACTAGGAACCTGATAACTCTTGAAAAAGCTGACAATTTGACTAACGGGTCGATCATAAGCAAAATTATTGCTAATCTCCTTTTCCATAACTTCTAGTTTTTGTAAACGCTCCACAGTATCTTTGGGCAATTGTAAATTATTAGCGATCGCTATTCTTTCCCCCACAGCCAGAGAAGCGATTAATAATTCCAACCGCATTAACCAAGCATTTACCGGCAATTCCAGACTTAAACAATCTAACCAACGACTGAGACAGCGCAATTGTCGCCATAAAGCCCGATTTAAACTTAAATCCCCGTGTAAACAGTGCAAAGCCCCCAAATCGGCCAACTTTTCTAAGGCACTTTCCCAGTAATCCGCCTCTAAAATATAATTCAACTCCGCTTTTAAACGGGACTGTAAAGCGGGTGCATTCTGATTTTGTTGCCGTGAGCGCTCATAAACTCCACTTTCGATCGCATACCTAATATAGTTTTCTGTCAAGGGTTCAATAACAAATCCTAACCGAGTGGCAAAACGCACCGCTCGATAGATGCGCGTCGGATCCTCAATAAAACTATTAGCGTGGAGAACCCGGATTTCTTGAGCGCGTAAATCCAACATACCGCCAAAAAAGTCGAGTAATTCCCCCTCTTTCGGCGAAGTTAGGCGAATTGCGAGAGCATTAATTGTAAAATCCCTTCTATACAAATCCTGTCGAATCGAACTAGCCTCCACTTGGGGATTACTGGCAGGATAGGGATAGAATTCCGTGCGTGCCGTGGCGATATCCACCCATAACGAGCCAAAACGCTCATCTTTGTGCCATAACAAAGCCGCCGTCTGAAATTCCCCGTGAATCGATAACCGGGCCCCTGGATAAATTTCGCGTAAACAATTAGCCAATTCTACCCCCGCACCCACACCGGCGGCGCGATGGCAGCCATCCACCACTAAATCGATATCCTGTAACAGTAAAGTATCCCTTTCTGTGGCTAACAATAAATCGCGCACCGCACCCCCAACCAGATAGAGATGCCAACCGCGTTTTTGAGCGGCAGCGGCGGCAGCTTGCAGAAATAACCATAAAACCGGCTCTAAACGCTCTTTAATCGTCGGTAAAAGACAGGAAACCAAAGCAACCCCTTCAAAACGCACCCGCTCATTTTGATGAATCTGTCTTAATACATCTGTACGAGTGACGATACCGACTAACTGCCCATTTTCTAGTACAGGTAAACGCCCTAAATCATACGTTACCATCAGTGACTCGATTTCCTGAAGGGAAGTGTCGGGGGTAATAGTTTTCGGATTACAAGTCATGTATCCCTTCACGGGAGCGTGAGAAAAGCCGTGATGGAGAGCTAAATCGAGGTCACGACGAGAAATCACCCCAACTAAGCGATCCTGCTCATCTACCACCGATAACCCCGAATGGCCGTAACGTAAAAGGATGCGCTCGGCTTGAGATATGGAAGTATCGGGACGAATTGTCCGCACCGGAGAAGACATTAAATCCCTAGCGGTAGGAGAAGGGGGAATTTGGGCAATTAAGTCCCCCAGCAGTTGGTTTAACTGTTGAACTGGCTGAACATCGCGAAAACTCACCGAGGCGGCCTGAGCATGACCACCGCCGTTATAGGGGCAAAAAAGCTGATATAGATTCACTCCATCGATTCTAGAGCGACCGATCACGGTTAAACGCTGTCGGGAATTATCTTCCTCGTCTTTACTATAACTATGTCCAAAAAGTAGCGCATCACTATCGGATAATTCCAGTAGGCGCTCGGCTACACTAGACAAACCGGGGATAAAATCGGCAGTATGGAGGAGAACATGGGCGATTTTACGACCATAGATCCTTTTAATCTCTAGATTTTCCCAAGCAAGGCTAAATAACTCCTGTAAGCGCGGGGAAAAACTCGGTTGACAGTATTGGGCGATCGTTTTAATGTTAGCAGCACAGGTCATTAACCAAGCCAAAGCATAGGCATCCCTGGGGGTACTACCGGCAAAAGTCAGGGAACCCGTGTCAACGTGAATACCGAGTGCCATTACCGTCGCTGCCATCGAGTTTGGTTTAATCTGGGCTTTTTGTAAAGCTTCGACAATTAAAGTCGTGGTGGCTCCCACCGCTTCTAAATGGACGCTAGAGGCATGAATATCGCTTTCACTATCTAAATGATGATCATACAATTCGATCGCCTGTAAATGCCCTAAATCGAGCCACTGGGAGGCTTTTCCCAGACGCTCCCGCCACTGATTATCAACGACAATTAAAGAGCGAATACGGTCCGGATTGACACTACGCATTTCAATTAAAGCGAATTCATCCCGATGCAGGGCTAAAAATTCTCTCACCGTTGGGTGCGCTCCCCCAGTTAACACAATGCGACTACCCGCTTTCAGCAACGATAAACCCACCGCTGCCCCCAAAGCGTCAAAATCCGCCGTTTGATGACATAAAATTAAATCCATAGTTTTTAGTGAGGAGAAGATAGCGAGATTTTTTCTGTATCTATTGTTACCGAATACTCGGAAATAACCGCAGCAAGGACTATAAGTTAGCAAATCATGACCGAGAGAAACCGATGTTATTCAAAATTTTAGTAATTCTCCACACCCTAGGGGCGACCGTCTGGGCCGGTGGCCATTTATTGTTGGCAGTCACCGTTCTACCCCAGTCCCTCAAAAACCGAGAACCAGACCGAATTCGTCAATTTGAGCAATATTTTGAAGGTTTTGGGTTATCTGCGCTATTGTTGCAGGTAATAACAGGCCTGGGACTGACTTGGATTTATTTGCCCAGTTTTCGTGATTTTTGGTCATTTGATAGTTTTTTATCGGTTTATATAGGAATTAAGTTAGCTTTACTGTTATTAACTCTCATCTTAGCCCTTCATTCCCGCTTTTTTCTCCTTCCTAAACTGAGCAAGGAAAACTTAAATTTCCTCGCCCTGCACATAGTCGCCGTCACCACTCTAGCAGTATTATTCGTCATTTTTGGTGCTGGCATCCGTTTGGGGGGCCTCAACCATTAGCTTTTAGCAGTTCAGCAGTCTGGAGACCTTTCTAGGGCAGCTTTGGCGAAAACGCGAAAATACTGTAATCTGAGCAAGGGATTACAGGGAGTCAATTCCCCCACCTAACCCTTGCCATGCTGCTTTTGCCAAGGATAGACACTTGAAAAAAGTTTTCAGCCCCGCTGCGGCTAGGTAGTCACTGGCAGTAAAATTAAAATGCTCGTGGATTCGGTCTGACGGGTATATATCCTTTAACCCCCGATTCAGGGAGGACTGAGAGTTGAGTGGAAGCGAGGCTCTTCCATACAAGTATCAAATCTGGGAGAATCATCTAGATAAAGATCAACTGCTTTAGGAGAACCCAATCATGTCTATTGTCTTTCAATTTTTTCTCATTGCCCTAGTTTTATTTTCCTTGCTAATGGTAATTGGTGTCCCCGTTGCCTATGCTTCCCCCCAAAACTGGGACCAATCGAAACCACTTCTCTATCTGGGTTCGGCAATTTGGGCGATTTTAGTCGTTGCCGTCGCTATTTTAAACTTTTTAGTGATTTAGTCTTGATCAGGAGTCAGGAGGAGATAGGGTGATAGGGTGATGAGACAGTTTCCCCACCTCCCCACTACCCCATCTCCCCACCCCCCCACACCCCACACCCCACACCTTATGACTGTTTTTGAGGGAAATTTTACCGAGGATATATCCTCTTTGCGCTTTGCGGTCGTGATTGGTCGTTTTAATGATCTCGTCACTGATAAACTGTTATCAGGCTGTCAAGACTGTCTCAAGCGTCACGGGGTTGATGTTAATCCCGATGGCACTCAAGTGGATTATATCTGGGTACCCGGTAGCTTTGAAGTGCCAATGGTAGCCCGTCAAGTCGCCCTTTCCCACCGTTACGATGCCGTTATTTGTCTAGGGGCAATTATTCGCGGCCAAACGCCCCATTTTGACTACGTTGCCGCCGAGGCCGCTAAAGGTATCGCTGCGGCCGCTTTTCAGACGGGTGTTCCCGTTGTCTTCGGTATTCTCACCACTGATACTCTACAACAGGCTCTCGAACGGGCCGGGATTAAAAGTAATTTGGGCTGGAATTATGCCCTATCTGCCCTAGAAATGGCTAGTCTCATGCGTCAATTGCGCCCCCGGGATGAAGATAAACCCCTAGGATTATTGCAAAATAATCCCCCACAGGCACTGATAGAAGGCTAAGAAAATTCCCCCAGCATTGAGGGTTTTAGCTGTCCCCACTCCCCCGGAGTTCCACTGATGAGCGCAGCCCAACAGAACAAATATATTAACCAACTCAGGCGGCAATTAGTTAACGCTGTCGAGACAATCAAGACTCTGGAATTAGATTTAGAACCAGAGGGGCGGATTACAGAAGCTTTTGACGCGATGGAACGCCCTATGGCTGAAAAATTCGCCGCCATTGACAAGCGCTGTGAGCGTTTGGAACATCAGTTCAACCGACTACAGGCGAAGATAGAAGTGGTTCTCGAAGCTATTACCGGTTTGGGGGACTTGCTGGAAGATGAATCATTGTAAAAAAATGCTCCAAACTACTTGACAAATGCTCTGAGATTTGGCAGAATTAGGGGAGTGTCAAAAAAACGGCTTGCGGGCATAGCTCAGTGGTAGAGCGTCACCTTGCCAAGGTGAATGTCGCGCGTTCGAATCGCGTTGCCCGCTTAGAAAAATCTTAAAATAGACCTTAAGATTGGGATGAATAACTCAGGGATATCCTTTAATATGAGAACTATCCGTGGGCAATAGGGTTGGGGATTTTCGACAAGCGTTGAATCCCTTAGCTATTGCTCACGAGCGACTAAAAACAACCATTTATAAACAAAAATTTAGCTTGTGCGACCGCATAAATATACCAAAATCGACCTACACCAAGACTATCCCTGTCCCTGTCGTCGGAAAGGGACATTATGCCCGATTTTATTAACCGATGCCTTTGGATGCGATCGCTGTCAACAAATATTTGTGCTACAGGAAAACGGCCAAATTATCGAACAATTAGCCCCCCACTATCCCTATAAACGCACTTGGCGCTGGACAGGATTTCGTTGGGTGAGTACCAATCAGCGCCTTGCACAAGAGGTATTACCCCTGATGGTGGGGATAATTCTGTTATTATCGATCGTCTGGCTACCCTTAATTTTAAAATCACCGCCGGGGGTAAGCGTGATTTTTGGGGCAATTCTAGTTATGCTATTAGTTATTTTGCCCGCATTCATCTTTTGGTTAGCCTATCGACGCTAGACAAAAATCTATGATCGAAAGTTCCTCCATCCCCCCCCTGACGATCTTTAAGCAAGCATACAATGCTTTTCTGGCTCTAGGTCAATTTAATGGCAATGAAAGAAATCGCGGAGTAATTGCGATCGCTAATGCCATTAAAACTGGCTTTGATCGTATTTTAGAAGCCAATACCCTCGATTTAGAAGTCAGTCGAGAGATGGCTGTCTCAGAACAGATGATTCGCTGGTTACGGTTAACTCCCGAACGTTTAGAGACGACGGTGGAGGTATTGCAACAACTAGCGGAAGCATCGGATCCGCTGCAACAGGTAATTAACGCAGCCTATCAACTCAATCCTTCCCAAACCTATTGCCAAAGGATGCCTTTAGGAGTGATTGCCTTCGTCTATGAAGGTTTTCCGGAATTAGCGATGGTAGCGGCGGGATTTTCCCTAAAAAGTGGCAATAGTTTGATTATTCGCGGTTCCAATGCCTCTAGTCATTCCGATGGGGTGATTACGGAAATTATCCAAGAAGCATTGGAAGATGTGGGTTTACCCGTGGATTGTGTCAGTGGTTTACCCTGTGATTCTAGTCCCTCCCTAGAGGAGTTGCTGACCCAAGAAAATTATGTTAATTTGATTATTCCCTACGGTCGCCCTAGTTTAATCGGTCGGGTGAGTCAATTGGCAACGGTTCCCGTTTTGCGTGCGGCCATGGGAAACTGTTATTTGTATTGGTCTCCTAGTGGCGATTTGGAGTTAGCTCGTCAGGTAATTATCGATAGTCATGGCAGCATACCGGATCCGGTTAACGCGATCGAAAAAGTTTTAATTAGTCCCCATCACAATTCTTCAACTTTAAGTCGTTTGTTTAAAAGTTTGCAGGAAAAAGGCTTTAAATTGCGGGGAGATACCCGATTAGCGGCGGATTTTCTGGAACATTTAACTATTGCTACCGATAATGATTGGCAAAGACCCTATTTAGAAAAAACGGTGGCCTTTAGGTTAGTGGATACCCTCACTGATGCGATCGCTTGGATTAATAAGTATAGTAGCGGTCATGCGGATTGTATTGTCACCGAATCCTATCGAGAAAGTCGTCAATTCGCCATGGAGTCCGATAGTGCTTTAGTTTATATCAATTCTTCACCCCGATTTGATCGCAATCCCAAACAGGGAGAATCGGTATTTTTGGGCATTTCCAACCAAAAAGGCCAGCGCCGGGGGTTAATCAACCTAGAAACCTTTACCACCCTTAAACAGGTAGTGCAGGGCTAGTTTTTTTCAGTGAACAGTGAACAGTAAACAGTGAACAGTGACCAATTACTAATCAATGATAACTGATAACTGATAACTGATAACTGAGGGATCGGACTTGCCTCGACCGTGCTTTTTTAACAGCAACCGCCCCCATTATAGTGCCAAGTGGACTCGGTGATGAGGATATCTTGGGGAGAGAAACGAGCTAAGTTGCTCGCAGTTTTATCACAGACGGCCACCGGTAATCCTTTGGCTAAAATATGCCCAGCACCATCATCGAAAATTGCCTCCCTACCAGTATAAATAGCAGTTCTGCCCGTAAAAATACAGGCCCCATCTTCGGGAATAGCTAATTTAAAAGCAACGGAATCCAAACTTTCTAAGAGGAGCGGCTCGGCTAAATTATAACTCTGACAGTCCAGTAAACGATAGGGACGACGGGCCCGAATTTCTACCTGACCAAAACCAGCAGCAATCAACTGTTGAATATAATCATCGTAGGTCAAGGCCCCCGATAAACACATAGCGCGTAAACGCTGATCTTCTTGCAAATGTTCGGGAATTGGACGAGTGGCGATCGGATCGCTCATCAGTAAACGTCCTCCCGGTTTTAAGACGCGAAAAGCTTCGTGTAAAGCTAACTGTAAATCGGCTGGTTTAAAGATATTAAAAAGACAATTCTGCGCCACCACATCGACGGAGGCATCCTCCACCGGCAATTCAAAGGCAGAACCATCTCTAATTTCCACAAAATCGAGACTAAACCAAGGATTTTCCGGCAGTGCTTCGCCGAGATTTCTTTGGGCTGCCCAACGCATTTCTGGCACTGGATCCACCGCAATCACTCCCCCCGGACGACGGGAAAAATAGGCGAATTGCAGTGCTTCTAAACCACCACCCACACCCACATACAAAACCCTGGGAGAATTGCCCAATTCATTAACCTGCACCGTCGTGCCACAACCATAGTTCATCTCCTGCATAATGGCGGGGATTTTTAACCCCGGCAGTTGCAAAGGACTGCTTTGAACACAACATAGCCCCACTTCGGGAGTTTGGGCTACTTCGCTGTAAAATTTGGCAGTAGCTTCCAGATAAGTCATTTTCATCCTTTAAACTCCTTTTCTCTGATCAATTCAAGGATCGACTTCCCATCCCCGCCCAACACTATCTTAGCATTTGTACTGACCTATAATCTCTAACTGATCACCTTGAGATAGGCAAGTTCATCGGCGCTCAAATCCCAGAAACGGGTTACACTGTCTTTAAAGTTCGCCTCAAAAACAGCAATATTCACAAGGGCAAAAGTAGCGGCTATCCTGTTCAGTGGGTGGGTGGAATTAAATATAAGATGAACGTAGGTTGAGTTGAAGCATGAAACCCAACGCCCGCATAGTTTACGCTACCGCTAACCCATCCTACAAATAATTGTGCCTCCCTACTTAATACTAAATCCTGTTTAAAAGGTATAGGAGAGCAGGGGGCTTTTTTCAATGCTCAGTCAACAGTAAAAAGTAATCAGTGAACTGATAACTCAAATCTGACACCTGCTAACTGATAACTGATAACTGATAACTGATAACTGAGAAAACGGTAGCAATTTCTACCAAAAGTCAGAATAAAATTCGTTATTGTCATAAGGTCATGACGGAATGTAATTAAAACCAGAAAGAATGCGGATCGAGCAATTGCAAGCCTTTTTAGCCGTAGCCGATACAGGCAATTTCGGTCAAGCTGCCCGCCAGTGTGGGGTCACCCAATCGACTATCAGCCGCCAGATTCAATCCCTAGAAACCGATTTGGGCTTACCTCTTTTTCATCGTACCGCCCAAGCAAAATTAACCATTGCCGGCGAGAAATTACTGCCCCGGGCGAAACGGATTTGTCAAGAATGGACGAATATTCACAGGGAAATCACTGACCTACAGGCAGGAAAACAGCCGGAGTTGTGCGTGGCGGCGATTCATTCCGTCTGCGCCCACTATTTACCGCCGATTTTGCCGAAATTCTGTGCTGAATACCCAGAAGTTCAGTTAAGAGTTACAGCCCTAGGCAGCGATCGCGCCCTAAAAGTGCTGCGGGATGGTTTAGTAGATCTGGCGTTGGTAATGAATAATCGTTTTCTCACCTCTAGCCCGGAGATGGTGGTAGAAATATTATACGAAGAAGCGATCGAAATTCTCATGGCCGCTAATCATCCCCTCGCCCAATACAAAGAAGTGCCATGGTCGGAATTAATCCCCTATCCGCAAGTGGTTTTCAAAGATGGCTACGGAATGCAAAGATTAGTACAAGAATGGTTTTCCCGTCAGGATGCTCACCTGAAAACCGTCATGGAATTAAACACCCTCGATGCTTTTCGCGGTGTGGTGCGTCAGGGTAATATTATCGCTCTTCTGCCCCAATCTGCCCTGATGGAGGCTCGTAGCGATGCCACCCTCGCCATTCGTCCCCTTCGACTTGGCTCAGGACAAGCTCTTGCTTCCCCTAGTAGCGAAAATCCCCATCTTAATAATGGTAAATTTAGTCATCGTCTCACCCGTCAGGTAGTCCTTGTCACTACTAGCGATCGCCTACAGATACCACCGATCGCTCATTTTTGTCAATTAGTGCGGCAAATAAAGCAAAGTATGATTAAAAACCTAGAAAATCACCACGTCCAGCCTTAGCAATCCCAATCAATCCCATTTACTTTTTATTTTCTTCCTTGAGATGAGCGATACTTTTCGAGAATTACTAAAAGCGATCGGTAGTGGCGCCCATACGGGCAAAAATTTAACCCGTCCCGAAGCGGCAATGGCCACTAAGATGATGTTAACCCAAGAGGCAACCCCAGCCCAAATCGGTGCTTTTATGATTGCCCATCGCATTAAACGCCCCACCAGCGATGAGTTAGCGGGAATGCTTGATGCCTACGCCGAGCTTGGGCCGCAAATAACCCTAGAATCAGCCTCTTTTCAGCATCCGATCACTATTTTTGGCAATCCCTACGATGGACGCTCTCGCACTGCCCCGGTTACTCCGATCACTACTTTAATCTTAGGGTTGGCGGGGGTTCCCGTAGTCCTGCACGGGGGCGATCGAATGCCGACTAAATACGGTATTTCCCTCAGAGAAATCTGGCAGCAATTAGGAGCAGATTTTAGTCAATTATCCTTAGCAGCAGTGAAAGACTGTTTAATCACCACAGGATTGACTTTTTTCTATATTCCGCGCCATTTTCCCCTAGTACAGAATTTTATTCCCTATCGGGAGCAAATCGGTAAACGTCCGCCTATGGCTACGGTAGAGTTAATCTGGTCGCCTTTTGTGGGTAATATTCATCAGATATCGGGTTTTGTTCACCCCCCCACCGAAGATCGTTTTTGCGAAACTTTCGCTCTGAGAAATATCTCTCACTTCACCACCGTGAAAGGATTAGAGGGCAGTTGTGATTTAGCCTGTAATCGGACGGCGATTATTGGTCTAGGAAATCCCACCGATCCCCCTTCCTTTCAGCGATTTTTACTAAATCCTCGCGATTATGGCTTCTGTCCATCGGATTATCCCCTCGAATCTTTAGAGATGCTCACCGCTAAATTAAAGGGTTTATTAGCTGGAGAAAATAACGAATTAACCGACGCGGCAATTTTTAACGGTGGTTTTTATCTTTGGCGCTGTGGAATTGCCCCGGATATCCCCACCGGTTTCCAGCAAGCACAACAATCTTTACAGTCAGGAAAAGCCCTAGCTAAACTAGAACAAATCCGTAATTATCTGGAAAATCAGGAATAGATAGGAATAGGACTGTAGGGGAAATTACTTCTAAATCAATCATTAATTTGAGAAGTTGGGCCAAGAAGGTCAACCCCAGACTTGGTGTAACTTCTAGGTTTAAAGATCAATGCTTTTGAAAAAAAATTTTTCCCGACTGCATCATTTCCTCGCTCAAGCGGGAAAACCATGACTAGGGTGAACGATTTAGAGGTTTCTAATTCCTATCACAGTCGCCCGTAGAGAAGCCACCATGTCTGCAATTAATCCCTCGACGCTCGAAACTGAATTTATCTCTCCCTCTTTTTCTATCTTAAAACTGAAGGAAAACTCGATCGACCTAGATGAGGATTTTCTCGGCCATGATTTAAAAGATGATTTAGTATCTAGTCCCCAAAAAAGCTACAGCAACCGTACAACTACCGATTTAGTCCGTTTATATCTACAAGACATTGGCAGAGTGCCTCTACTCAAACGAGAGGAGGAAGTTGAACAAGCGCAACGGGTGCAGCGTCATCTGTCTTTACTGAAATTGCGCGCCACTGCTCTTAAACAAGGTGATGCACAAATACAGCAATTTGTCAAGTTAATTAAGATTTGTGATCGACTGACCGCCCTTCGGCTTCTCTCAGGGTCAACTCGATCAGCCCATCCTCTCTCCCTGGAACGTTGGGCAGAAACTGCCCAAATCACCGTGTCTGAGTTAAAAAATGCTTTGAAAGCGGGAAAACAGCGTTGGGCGCATCTAGCGGGCTTAGAAGTGGAAGAATTAGAAGAAATTATTGCCCTTGGTACCCGTGCCAAAGAACAGATGATTAAGTCCAATTTACGTCTGGTGGTGTCGGTGGCCAAAAAATATCAGAATCGCGGTTTAGAATTATTGGATTTGATTCAAGAGGGAACCCTAGGTTTAGAATGCGCCGTCAAGAAATTTGACCCCACCAAAGGCTATCATTTTACTACCTATGCTTACTGGTGGATTCGTCAAGGAATTACGAGGGCGATCGCGACTCAAAGCCGGATTATTCGCTTACCGGTGAGTATTACCGAAAAACTCAACAGAATTAAGAAGGCACAACGGAAAATCTCACAAATGCGCGGTCGTACTGCGACCGTAGAGGAAATTGCCCAAGAGTTAGGGATGACTCCTGAAACTGTGCGGGAATTGTTGATGACAGTGCCGCGTTCGGTTTCCTTAGAAATAAAAGTGGGTAAGGAAAAAGATACGGAATTAATAGACCTTTTGGAAACTGAAGAAGTGTCTTCAGAAAATCGTCTTGTCTATGAATCTTTGCAAAGAGATATGAGAGAACTATTGGCAGATTTAACCACTCGCGAACGAGAAGTGATTGAATGGCGCTATGGTTTTCTCGATGGTAAATCCCATTCCTTGGCTGATATCGGTCGCATCTTGGAATTATCCGGGGAAAGGGTGCGAAAAATTGAGTTGAAAGCGTTGCAAAAACTGCGTCAATCCGGGCGACATCATCAAATTCGCGATTATTTTGAAGCGTTGAGTTAGTTAGGGTATGTGGAAAAAGTTTTTCCTGGGGGCAGGGTGTGGGGAGTATTTTCAGTGAACAGTAAACAGTAAAAAGTAATCCTAAATCCTGTTATTAAAAACTGATTATTTATTCCTCCTTTTGCCTCTTGCCTCTTGCCTCTTGCCTCTTGCCTATCCTGATATGTAGCCTATACTCAACGGATTTAGTATTAATATGTCCAATTTTGTTTCGTCTGTAGGGTGTAGGTTCCGTCGCGCACATTGACCCGATGGGGGATCAGCTTCAGGTCTCGGAAGATATGAGCTTGGTGTTGTAGGGCCGTCAGAGAGCGATCATCGATCGGGATAATGGCACGTTCAGAGGCCCTCTGTTCGAGATTAGTCACGATCGCCGGATCGATCTCGTGGTGAGCTGCCAAGCGTCTCGTCGCCTCTAACTCCTGTTGTTTCGCCCAGGCACCCGCCTCGTTCACCTCTTCTAAAATCACCTTCAGTACATCGGGATAATCCCGCACCAATTCGGGAACCGCATAATAATAGGTCGGCACTTCTAGAGAGGCGTTTTCCCCAAAGATACTCTCTAGATCGGCCAACGGTCTTCCCGGATAGCTGCGCGTCTCCGTGGGAGAATAGGGAACCCAGACCACCCAAGCGTCGATCTCACCGCGACGGAAAAGCACCAGCGCTTCCGGTTGAGTCGCATACACCGGTTCGATATCGCTTAATTCTAGATTCACTCTCATCAGGGCGCGGATGAGGACATAATGGGCGCTCGAACCTCGATCGAAGGCGATTCTTTTGCCTTTTAAATCCGCCAAGGTCTGTATTGGCGAATCCTCAGGCACGAGAATCGCCTGACCTTTCGGGGCGGTATATTTTTCCTTGGCTACCCGGACGAAGACGTGTTCGGCTGCTTGCGAGAAAATACTCGCCGTACCGCCACCACCGCAGAAGTCGATCGTTCCGTTGCTCAAGGCCTCGATCAGAGAGGAAGCGGCCAGAAAACTCGTCCACGTTACCGTCACCCCAAAGGGTTTTAAGCGTCTTTCCAGAAAGGCCTGGGCGCGGAGAACTTCCAGATTAGTCATGCCCTCGGGATAGCCGATCTTGAGGGTTCCTAACCGCCGCGCTTGTTTGGCGAGAGGAGTGATATCGGAGGGGGTCGAGCGCTTGAACCAGCGATCGATCGCGATACAGAAGAGAATTCCAGCGATAAATAATCCCACGGTTTCCAATAGCCGGGGAGTGGTATTCCGGGGGAATTTAAAGCTATCGACGAGGTTCAGAATCAGGTTATCGGATCGAGAATTTTGACCGACGGCGATCTCGCGTAGCGAGCGCTTTGCGTTCGTGTCGGAAAATCCAGCCAGGAGAAAGCTCCCCACCAGACTGGTCAAAAAAAGCAGCGCGGGAAGAACTCCCCGGCAATTTCGCCACGGTTTCCAGAGACACTTGATCGAACGGTGGAGCATGGGATTTCTCGCAGAAAACAAGATTTATTATCGGGAAAGGAGACAAGAGGGAAGGGTTTCCCAACTTGATCCCTTCGACTTGGCTCAGGGCAAGCGGGAGAGGTTCCATTAGTTTTATCTACATACTATAGAAATCCACGACTCCTCGATTGTGTAACAAAGTACATTTATAAATGTATTGAAAATGATATAGTTTCAAAATAAAATTGCGCCTGCATTTGAGAGATCGAGGTGGTATGGATGGATTGGTTGATCGAAATCGTCAAAATCGCGGTGGCCACCGGCATAGCCACCACCTTCGACGACAATATTTATCTAACCGGCTTCTTTAGCGAGGTAAATCGTACCTTTCGCCCAGTTCACGTCGTCGTCGGCGAGCTAGTCGGGTTTACGGCCTTAGTATCGGTGAGCTTGCTGGGTTTTCTACTCGGCCTAATCATCCCGCCGATTTATATCGGTCTTCTCGGAATCTTGCCGATCCTCATCGGTGTGAGAAATTTACTGACGTTAAATCGCGATAACGAGAGGGAAACCGCAGATCGCAAGGTGAATTTGCGAAGAAACGCCCGATTTCACGGATTCGCCTCCCGCAGACTATCCCTCGGTCAAGTCTTCAGCGATCGCCAAACCTATAAAGTTTCCGCAGTCACGATATCCAATGGCGGCAATAATCTCGGTATCTACATTCCCCTATTCGCCAATAGTACCGTGGCGCAGTTAGCCGTAATCATCCCGATCTGCTATCTAATCGTCTGTACTTGGTTATTTCTCTCCTATAATCTAACCCGCCAACCGGGGATCGCGGTCGTCCTCAGCCGTTATGCGAGTAAGCTTTTCCCTTTTGTGCTGATGTGGTTGGGCCTACGGATTATTCTCGATAACGGCTCCTATCGCCTGTTGATTCCCATCGGCTAAATTAGACCCCCCGTAAACGCCAATCTCCAGATCCCACGGGAGTCAAAATTCAGGAAGAGAGAATAAAAAATTAGTTGGTTTAGATCAACCTTATCGAGAAAATCCCGATGAATGTATCACTGTTGCCAATTCGATCGCTGTTTCGTCCCTTTCGTTCCTTATCGGGGAGGAGCTTCCTTTCCTTCCTGTTAGTGGGACTGTTGGCAAGTCTCGCCCTCGCCTCCTGCGGGGGAATCGGCTCAAAACCGGAGGTGAAACTGAATCTCGTTTCCTTCTCGGTCACGAAAGCCGCCCACGACCAGATTATCCCGAAATTCGTCGAGAAATGGCGGAAAGAGCATAACCAAAAAGTCATTTTCCAGCGGAGTTACGGCGGTTCCCTGGCCCAGGCCGATGACGTGATCGCCGGGAAACAAGAGGCGGACGTGGTACATCTGGCCCTTCCCCTCGACGTGATGCGGATATCTCAAGCCGGCCTGATTAATCGCGGTTGGGAAGATCGGGTGCCGCGGCGGGGGGTGGTGAGTCACTCGGTTGCAGCGATCGTGACGCGGGCGGGAAATCCGAAAAAGATTCAATCTTGGGCGGATCTGGCTAGAGAGGACGTTACGGTTCTATCCGCCGATCCGAAAACTTCCGGGATCGCTATTTGGCAGTTATTAGCCCTCTGGGGTTCGGTGACGCAAACGGGGGGCGAACCGCAACAGGCATGGGATTTTGTCCGCCGGATCTATCAAAAGATTCCCACCCTAGCTAGGGACGCACGGGACGCCAGCAATGCCTTTTTCCAAGAGGGAAAGGGCGATGTTTTAGTCACCTACGAAAACGAGGTAATTCTAGCGGCAAGAAATCAACCAGATACCAATTACTTAGTCCCCCCGGTCAATATCTCGATCGATAATCCCGTGGCGGTGGTGGATAGAAATGTCGATAAACACGGCACGCGAGAGG
Source organism: Microcystis sp. M049S2 (assembly GCF_020245625.1). Classification (NCBI taxonomy): domain Bacteria; kingdom Bacillati; phylum Cyanobacteriota; class Cyanophyceae; order Chroococcales; family Microcystaceae; genus Microcystis; species Microcystis sp. M049S2. The sequence goes on from NZ_JADBUN010000116.1 coordinate 57,624, forward strand.
TGGCCGAGGCCTTTGTGAATTTCCTCTATTCCGAGCCGGCACAACAGGAATTGGCCAAATTAGGCTATCGCTCGGTCAATCCCTTCGTGGCCAAGGATGAAGGACTACAATTTCCGCCGATCAAGACCCTTTTCAACGCCCAAGATCTCGGCGGTTGGACGTTGATCGAAAAGGAATTTCTGGCCAATAACGGCATCTTCGAGCAGAATGAACTACCCCGCCGCAAGCGGACGGGGTATCAGAATCAAAATAGACTCAATTGTAGATTTTGGTGTAGCTGCAGGTATTCTTTATCTTGTTCTTTTACATATCTCGCTATCATACCTTCATCCCCATGCTTTCCTAC
>NZ_JADBUN010000117.1:0-10267 GCF_020245625.1 Microcystis sp. M049S2
CTGGTTCCTTTTCAACAACTGGTTCCTTTTCAACAACTGGTTCCTTTTCAACAACTGGTTCCTTTTCAACAACTGGTTCCTTTTCAACAACTGGTTCCTTTTCAACAACTGGTTCCTTTTCAACAACTGGTTCCTTTTCAATAACTGGTTCCTTTTCAATAACTGGTTCATTTTCAATAACAACTGTTTGAGGACTTTCAGGAGTTGACTGAGTTACCGTTTCTTGCTGCTTTGCTGTCTGTTCTTGATAGTCAGTCAAGTATTTTTTAGTTTTTAATTTCAGGTCATCAGTCAGAGGTAAAGCATCAATTTCAGCTAAAAGTGTTTCCAGGGATTCTTTTTTACTTCGCTCAGTGTAAAAAGAATTCAGAACCGCTTCAATTCCGTACTGAGCGATCGCATCTCCTAAGACACTAACCAACCCCATCGCTCCGATACCCAGAAAAACGACAAAGGGTTGTCCGAGGGTCACAATTAGCACGATGACAGCAATAATAGCCGAAGCTAAATAAGTACCTGCCACTTTTTTGATAATGTTATCGAGTTCCATAAAAATCACCTCAAATTTTTAGCGAAGGATTGGTTTAATTCTAAAGCAAGGTTAATCTGTCTGTTGATCGCTGTTAAGTAAAGCTTGAAGAAAAGGTTCAAGACTTTTGGGACGATAATCGGAAAAAGCCTTTAATCGTTTTACCACACTGTGATGAACAGTGACAACTTTTGTATTGAAATATCGCCATTGCTCACCTCCCAAGGCCGACAATCCCTTAACCGTATTATCGAACTTGATGGTCGGGTCTAGTTTAATTGGGAATTCCTCAAATTCAGAGGTGGTTGAGTCAAACTCTAATCCCAATTTTTTGGCTTGATTAATCATCCATTGTAAGGGGTAGTCGGAAAGTCCTTGATATTCTTTTTTGCCACCACCTAGACAGGTATGTTCACCGACAAATAAAACTTCTTTGACAACTTGTTCAGGATTTTCTGGGTTGGCTTTGATCGGAGTGGAAGGGAAGTTTTTACGTTTTTCATCAATGGCAACAGCATGAAAAGCATTTTGGATAATCGGACTTAATTTTGTATTACTAAATTCATATTTTTTATGATAAAACTTAGCCAGGGGAAACCAAGGAGTTAAATCAGGAATACCAAAATGACCAACTGTATCCCAACAGCCTAACATCTTGACTGGAATACGATCTTGAAAATCTTCCTTTTCTGTCTCAATTTTTTTGGCATTAGCAGCACGAAATTGTTGAGCTTTGGCACTATCGGAACTAACGGTGTGGTCTCGATAGAGTTGATAAGCCTGGGGAATTTCTTTAATCTTAGAGCGTTTTAGGATTCCACATTTATCGATAAAACTAGCCAAACAACGAACGATATATGCTCCTCGACTAAAACCTAACAAATAAATTTCATCCTCGCTTGTGGGATTATAGTTAAGGACAAGAAAACGATAGGCATCTTGAATCATCCGATCAAGGCCCCAGCCAAAAGTTTCATTCCCTAAACTTTTAATAAATTCGTTATCTTCGGCGCTGCCAGAACCTGACAAAAAGACGATTTGAGGGGTTTGATCCTCGGCAATATACTTAATAGATTCGGCGAATTTAACCACATTGGTGGGATCAGCACTGGTAGAGTCTTCCCAAGAACCATCACAACAAATAATTAACCGTTTTTTCTGGTTTGAATAAGTCAGGATATCTGGTACAGAAATTGCCGTTTCAGTAATCTCCTCAATTTCATTGCTCTCATGGTTGGGAAGAGCTGCTTCTTCGGTGATTATAGTTGATTCTGGATTCTCTTCCGGGGAAGGTTCTTGATGTTCGGCTGGAGCATCCTGTTTAATCAGTTCTTCTTCTTCAAGGGAGTTAAAAATTTCGTTGACCATTGTTATCCTTTTCGCATTCCTTCTAGCTTTACTGCTAGTCTGAGTTTTTGATTTAGGAAGCGAGGTTGGTTTAGATGGAAGACTATCTAGTTGCCAGGTTGTCCCATGAAGAATACCATGATTACCATAACTTGTTTGATCCTCTGCACTGCCATTAAGTGATAAATAAGTGACTAAGCCAAGCTCATCAAACCCAGGAGATTGATACATCGTTTTCTGGATTTCTTCTTGGCTAAGTGCTTGATTCCAAACAGAAACTTCTGCAAGACAACCTTGCCAATAATGGGAGAGATTAACAGAGGCTCCCAAGATGATTTTTTCAATCCCCGTTAAGGCACGGTTATGACCGTTGCCACGATGCCAAATGATCCCATTACGATAGATCAACATTCGGCCTGTGATGGCATTTTTAACAAAAGACCAGTAAGTCCAATCACTATAATCCTTAAGCTTGACTTTTTTTTCAATTCGATCGAAACCTTCTTCATTTCCCGCATCCCAAAAAATCGCAGGTTTCACGGGATCGCCCCAAGGCAAGGTAATATGTAGAACGCGGTTATTTTCCTGATTAACAGCTTCTAAAAGAGTCGTTTCTGTAGATAAATTATTTTCCCCTTTTGCCCAAAATGTAATGGTAATACTCTGATCGATGTCAAGAAATCCGTGGGATAGATCCATGTGATCATCAATGCCATTAAATTTTAGTACAGAGCGTTGTTCAGCCATTGGTTTTGTAATCACCTAGGGGAGAAAGAGGTAATCAAGGGTTCAGGGACTCTGACTAATAAGAGATTTATCTATCTGTCGCGGTCTTTGTGAACGTCACCGTCTAGCTTACCACATTTTAGTTATCTAGCGATATAAGTGAGAAGTTTTCACAAAATTTAGCTTCAATAGCCTCTCATCCCATATTCTCGGTCAATTGTTGTTGGTAGAAACTGGCAGTTAAATTGCTGGCATCGTTAGACAGCCAGCGGGTTTGTCTAGGTTCTGGGGTCGATTCGGTGTCTGGCTATTGGCCTGATTATATCAATCTTTTCCAGCCAGAGGGCTTAAGGTGAGATTTTAAACCACTTTAAGATTTGAGGATTTTTGTCATAACGATAGGTAAAACCATCGTTGGCTACGATCAAATTTCCGCGACTAGCTTTACTACGAATACTAGAGATCGATAAGTCGGTTAATTGGTTAATAGTTTCATCTCTTGATGAGAAATTCCTTCAAGAGACTGATGTGTTTCTGGTGATTCTGACTCATGATTAATGGTAATATCAGATTTTACAGAATTGTCCTTAGGGGTATTAGTAAACATTTCTTGTGCTTTCTTAAGGTGATAATCCTGACAGGGGGACAAGCGAGCTATAAGGTAGATAGGGCAAGTGATATCGCTCTTTGTACTTTGATGTAATCCTTCAACCGATAGCGGCTAATTTGCATTAGCTCTTCTATATTTTTTTGGAATATTTGATGTAGCTAGAGCCAATGATAGAGATGTTGACTCATATAAAAACTGCTGTGTCTGCGTTGACCTTTATATCTTTTTTCAGGTCTTGTGACATATTTTTGGATTCCCATATCCTTAATTTTTTTACCTTGCATTGTGGCACTTGTATAGGCGATAGCTATAACAATTATCAGCTTTGATAGGTATTGCGGTGCTAATTAAGAACCTTATAAGCTATAGCCTCCCGACTTAAAATCTTGAAACATCTCCTCAATATCAAATCTTTTTTGATAGGCAATTATTGCCGTCTCTAAATCTCCAAAGTTAGTCAGAATATTGACATCATTCAAAAATAGTTGAGTTCCTGGACTTCAACCTAAATCTCTCATTTCTTGATAAATTCCTTCTTTTTTCTTCACATTTATTGGAAATCGCCCATTGATCGAGCTTTGCAAGATAATCCAGATTGCCAAAAACTTATTAAATAAACATCAATTTTTTAAGCACTAAATACTCCATTACCACCCGTTAATTCATCGGATAATGATACCCGAATTCCTTCCCTTCCCCGTGAACAAAATAAAGAGAATAGGTCAAAAACATTGAAGGATTGACTCCTGGCAACAGGAGAGAAGTTAACCTGTGGGTTCTTTTGACGCAAAACAATTACTTGCATATAATAGAGGAGATTGCCAATTATTAGCCAGAGAATTAAACTAAAAATAAAGGTAAATGCCATGACTATAACCCATCCAAAAAATTGAAAAGCGACTTGAGATATGCGACTATTCTGTGTTAATCCAAGGGCGAATTCTCCCGCATCTTTGGTACTAAAGAAACCCACCGCCATTGTTCCCCAACAAACGCAAAAAAGATGTATTGGAATTGCTCCCACTGGATTATCAATTACTTTAGTTTTAACTAAAAATTCTTCTCCTAATAAGACGATAATGCCACTAATGCCACCGAGGATAATAGCTGATTTGATATTATCATCCCCTGATGATGCCGTGATCGGGGCATCTCATTTTTATAAATCTACTAAGTTGAAATTTTTAAAGGCAAAATCTATGCTAAAATTGGGTGTTAGTTTGGATTTTATCAATCAATCCAAGTTTTTGGGGGGTATAACCCCCGAACCCTGGAGCGCATTCATTTTTCCATGAAATACTCGCCAGCAGTTGTTAATGTATTTATAATGATTGAAGAGTCACTGATATATTTAATGAAAAACTAGGCCAATCCAGGACTAGATAGCATCGTGATAAGGGGGATAGGACTTTGGACTCCGCTAACGATCAGAAAATTCTCGGCTATTTCATCGAAGAAGCAAAAGAACACCTGGAAACTTTGGAACACGGGATTTTAGACTTAGGCAATCTCGTGAACAACCATGAACAGATGAACGAGATGTTTCGTGCCGCCCATTCCGTCAAGGCAGGGGCGGCCATGTTAGGCTATAGCAGTATCCAAAAAACTGCTCACCGTCTTGAGGATGCTTTCACAATATTGAAAGAAAATCCCCTAGAAGTGGATCAAGAATTAGAGTCTTTGTTCCTCAAGAGTTATGATCTGCTTCAGATATTGATCGATAAGCTGCAGGAGCCCTTGGGTTTGCAAGCCGAGGAAGCTGATGCGATCGTTAAAAACGGTGAAGCGACTTTTGCCGAATTACAAGCCCATCTTAACTATCTTCTCGGCCAGGGAAAATCTACTCTAGCTATTGCGGCAGCCCCTTCTATCTCCATCAGCGTCAGAGATATCCTCAAACAGATGTTACAACTGTTTAAACAGGAAGAAACCAGCACTTCCCGTCAGCAATTACAAAAATTAATTTTATCTCTGTCTCAATTGGCTTCAGAACAGGAACAATGGCAATATTTAGTTAAAAATGCCCAATCAGCTCTGGCTAACCCCAAGCATTCCTATCGTACTCTCGCCCCGGTTATTATTAAGGAATTAAAACAAGCTAGTAATTTATTAGAATGGGGTCGCGGGGAAGAAATCACCGTCAGTCAAGAATTGCAATTATTAGCCGCCGCCAAATTACCACAAATCCTGATTAACCCGGAAGCGGAATTGGTAGCTGGTACCCCAGAACTTCTTTCTGATCAAGATTTAGAAGAAGCTTTAAAATGGAGTGAAAATCAAGATATTAATGAGTCAGAAAAGCCTTCTTTAGAGTTAAGTCAAATCCCAACCGAGCGAAAAGCACAGATAGCAAGTCAAAGGGAAGCATATCAACTGGCTGAAGAAAAATTAACCGCCGAATTTGAGGAAAACCAACGAGCAACTTTAATTGAGGAAACTCTTGCTTGGACAGGTGATAACTTGGAGTTAACGGAAATAGTTATTCGTTTGCTAATCGACAATAAAAATGAGCTGCGGGAAGGACAAGAAAAACCAAAAATTGAACAATTGATTCAGAAAAATATTGTAGAAAATTGGTTACAAAATAAAGCGGCAGCTCATTTCCAGAAAGTACAAAACAGTCTCTTAACTCCTGATGCAAATGTTAGGTCAAGATTAGAGACCTATCAAGATATTTTGCAAGGGAGAGTATTGGCTGATAATAAACCCGAAAAATTGGCACTTCAGCAAGCAGAATTAGTGATTAGAAATGATGATTATTTAGAAGTTAGCAATCGAATTTATCAAGAGGTATTTAATGTTCAATGGGTTAGACAGGAATTAGAAAAATTAGTTAAGGTGGAAAATTCTCCTGCTGATTTAACTAAAGTGTTATCTTTCTTGGCAGTATTAGGCTTTCTTGGATTCACTTTCTTGTCATTAAAGACTCCTGAAAAGACTCCTAATGTCGTGGTGACAACCTCACCTAGTATTCCAGAAATTTGTACTAAACGAGATTTTAATATTAGCTTAAACAGGACTATTCAACAACTGCAAGACTTGAAAAGTAAACAAGGTAATCGGCTTTCTGAAAAGTGTGCGACTCAATTAAATGAGTTAATGTTAATTCAGCAAGCAATAGGATTAGCTGCCAATAATTTTGTGGCTAATCTGCCGGGTAGAGAAGGTGCTTTTGAAATTTTGTGCAAAATCCCCCCAACTTCTGATAACTTTAAAGAAGCTCAATTTTGGGCAAAACGTTGGCACAATGACAAAGCCTGGAAACTGGATATTGATCGAGCTTTGCCAGATAATCCAGATTGCCAAAAACTTATTAAATAAACATCAATTTTTCAATCACTAAATACTCCATCGCTACCCGTTAATTCATCGGATAATGATACCCGAATTCCTTCCCTTCCCCGTGACCAAAATAAAGAGAATAGATCAGAAACATTGAAGGATTGACTACTGGCAACAGGAGAGAAGTTAACCTGTGGGTTCTTTTGACGTAAAACAATTACTTGCATATAGTAGAGGAGATTGCCAATCATTAGCCAGAGAATTAAACTAAAAATAAACGTAAATGCCATGACTATAACCCATCCAAAAAATTGAAAAGCGACTTGAGATATGCGACTATTCTGTGTTAATCCAAGGGCGAATTCTCCCGCATCTTTGGTACTAAAGAAACCCACCGCCATTGTTCCCCAAAAACCACAAAAAAGATGTACTGAAATTACTCCGACCGGATCATCAATTACTTTAGTTTTAACTAAAAATTCTTCTCCTAATAAGACGATAATGCCACTAATGCCACCGATGATAATAGCTGATTTGATATTAACATAACCTGATGATGCCGTAATCCCCACTAATCCCCCCAAAATGCCATTAATAATTATGGATAAACTGACTTTGCGGCCAATTAAAGGATTAAAAATTAATGCCAAAAATCCCCCAGTGGCAGCGGCAATCATCGTGGTAGTAATTGTCATGGGGACATCATTCAAATTTACTACCGAACCACCATTAAAACCAAACCATCCTAACCAAAGAATGAAACAACCAAGAGTTGCAAATCCTAACTGATGGGGAGCAAAATTTCCTCTTTCTTTTTCTTCATAACGATCAGTTTTGCGATTATAACCAAAGCGTCCATCTCTCGGTTTTAGCAACCAAGCGCCCACTAATCCGGCCATTCCTCCCACCGAATGCACCACCGTTGAACCAGCAAAATCTCGAAACTTAAATAAGTTATATAACCATCCTTCCGATGACCAAATCCAATGTCCGGTAAGAGAATAAGAAAAAGCGACTAAAAAGAAACTAAATAGCAAAAATGCCCAAAATTTAACCCTTTCTGCCACTGCTCCCGATACAATGGTCGCCGCAGTTCCCGCAAAAGTTAATTGAAAGAAAAATAAAGTGGCAATTGAACGACCTGGCCACAATTTTTGGAATTGACTGTATTCATTATTAGGGGTTAGAATTTCCAAGAAAAATCCTGTGCCACCAGAGAAACTATTTCCTAGTGCTGATGTATTGCCAAACATTAAACCGAAACCAAACATCCAATAAGCCAAGGCAGAAACACAGAAGACAATTAGGTTTTTAGCTAAGACATTAGTGGCGTTATTAGTACGACAAAAACCCGTTTCCAGCATGGCAAAACCCGCATTCATAAAGAATACTAAAGAGCCGGCTGTTAACATCCAAATATTAGCAACTAAATCCAGAGTAGAATTATTTAAATCCTGTGCTGTGACTTTGCCTACACCGATCAACAGCATGACGATGAGAGAGAAACAAAAAGATAGGATATTACGCAAACGCGGGCGATATTCTAGAAAAGATAATAATCGATTCATCGGCTATAACTCTCATGGGCAATTGCCCCTTTATAGTAATTGATTTAATCCCCTATCGTTCACTCAAAACTGCCTTTTTTCTGATCCAGATAGCGAGAATTGTCAGGAAAAGTAAACCCATCACTCCCGCTAAAGGATTTTTATTGATTCCAGTTAACCAATCGGGAACAGTACCAGTGTATTTAATTAACTGACCCACATTTAATATATAGTATGCCCAGATTAAACCGGCGTGCAGACCGATACTTTTACCCAAATTACCACCACAGGCGCGTTTTGCCCAACCGAGAATTAATCCTAGCAAGACTAAGGCAGGAAATTGGGGAAAAGTGCGGATAATTTCGGCTAAAGGTTTAATAAAGTGGGTAAGAGCGAAAATTAAGGCACTAATCACTAGAGCGATAGCGGGACGATAATCCTTTTCTAATTCTCGCAGTAACCAGCCCCGAAATAGCAATTCTTCGGCAAAACCCACCGCTAAAGCGACTAAAAACCCCTCCAAGATGATTTTGCTGATTGGGGGATTCGCAGGTAAGAAATTTAACCAACCTAGGAACGCTTGGGACAGAAAAAGCGAGAAAGTGAAAAATAAACCGATCGCTAACCCATTAATTAACTCGATCAGCGTTTTTATTCGCCAAATCAACCCATAATCGGCTAATCCCTCATCGCCATAAATTATCCGTCCCCACCAATGGGATAACCCCAAAAATTCCAGATAGAGAACAGAAAGGGTCAAAATTGAGACCAGATTAGCATTAGTGGCAAAAAAGTGATAGAGGGGAAGTGCGATCGGCAACCAGAGAAAAAGTAAGAGCAAAATAAAAATTCCCAGTCGCAGGGGGACTGGGTAAGTGGCAATTACCCGTAATCTTTTATTCATCGGGTTCGATGCTGCTGGTTAAACCTTTATTTTTCAAGGTTTCACAGTAAAACTCCGCGTGTTCTTGGATGCAGGTAATCACCAAGGCTGTACCATTCGTGTGCGCTTCCATCATGATATCAACTGCTTGGGGTTGCGTCATACCGGCGATCGTTTGCATTAAACTCTGAACCACATACTCCATCGAGTTAAAGTCGTCATTGTGGAGTAAAACGCGATAACGCGGCGCTGGTTTACGGATTGTCGCTGTGGAACGCTTTTCGATCACTTCTGTGGACACCGTGTCTCTCCTTTGAATCTATATCACAATACAAGTCAATTACTTAATGATCATAATCAAAATTTCCAGATTGAGCTAGGCTTTTTCTGTGATCCGTGAGGGGGTTGGGTGTTGGGGAGTGGGGGACAGCCAAAGGAATGACATTTCTAGATGGATAGATCATAATTGAATTAATTGGTTAATTTAAGCTTATTTTCCCATGGCTACTGACGAATTACAAAATCTCGATAAAAATATTCAACGCTTAAAACAACAATTAGCGGGAAAGCGAGACACTTTAGTCAAAATTGCACCGGAAGAAGAAGTTAGGATCAAGCAGCAGATCGAAGATTTACGCCGAAAAATTCGGTATTTTGAACGAGAAAAATGGGATTTAATCGCCAGCGACAGTCAAGAAGCGTCCTTTCCTGATGCCGAGGTAATGGTAGCAGAAATTGTCACAGAATTGACGGCAATTACCACAGAACCACCCGATCAACTTGCTTCTCCACAAATCTTAGAATTATTAAATCAAATTCTAGCTAAACTCAATCAACCAGAGCGATTAGCAGCAGCCAAATTAAAAGCGTCCCTATCTACTATACCTCCTTTTGTTTCGCTTTTGGGGCGATAAGCTGACTAATTTAACAGCAAATGTCAATATTTGTCTTTATCTAAGCAGATTTTAGAAAGTTTTTTTGTCGATGTTAATGTTAATTATCAGTAGTCGGAGATAAAATCTTAAGAAATGTCAATTATCACTATTCTTACTGACCCTCAATAAATTAGAATCAGACCATAAATGCGATCGCTTGCTCAATTCTCGATGATTAATCTAGAGACTAAAATCAGCAACTGAGGTAATTAACCTTTTTCAAGCTACCGAGTTTAGGTGGTAGTCACTGATAACTGATAACTGAAATGACTCGCTTTATTTGGGATAAATTTAGCAAAGACTTCTTAGAAACCCTTCTTTCTCCCTACGGTACAGTAGTTGTCAGTAAAGAAGTCACCTCAGAAATTAAAGAAATTGATGTGTATTTTAGTCCTAATATCTCTGAAA
>NZ_JADBUN010000118.1:0-9148 GCF_020245625.1 Microcystis sp. M049S2
CCTTATTCTCCCGAATTCTCTCCTATTGAAAACTTTTGGTCAAAAGTGAAAGCGATGTTAAGAAAACTGAAGGCGAGAACTTACAAAGACTTAATAGAAGGGATTGAATTGGCTATGTTAGAAGTTACTCAAAAAGATATTTGCAATTGGTTTACTCACTGTTGCTACTGTACCTCATAAGTCAGAGAATTGCTATATCATGCTAATAAAGCAGGAAATAGAGCGATATCTAGCAGCCGAACAAACTGCCTATAAACAACTCGCCAAACAACATTATCAAAAAAAAAACAACCCATAGAATGACCAAAATTGGTCTGTAGTTAGATTTGGTGCTAAAATAAAGGGATATTCGCCATCGGGCAGGAAAAAACTTTTCAGTCCCTGAGAGAAACTGTCAGCCTACTTTTGATACGAGGTGTGCCATGCGCGATCGCCAATCGACCCCCGACACCAAATCCCATCACTCCCAGCCGACCAAAGAACGGGAAACCCAGAGGACAACTGCCCAACAAGAAGACCTGGTGACTCAACAAGACCCCCTGACACAGACCATGAGTCGGATTGGGAGTGCTCCCTCTGCCAAAGTCCATGCTAACTTGCTCAGTCGGGCGACCGCAGACCACCTGGCCCGCGGCCGCCAACTGATGCTCCAGATGCAACGGCAGTACGGCAACCGCTACGTCCAACGGGTGGTGGAACTGTCTCGCCAAGGAGCCGGAGAAACCGAAGCCACCCCAGAGGTGGAAGCAACAATTGAACAGGCGCGGGGTGGAGGGCGATCGCTTGATACTGGCATCCAGCGGCAAATGGAATCCGCTTTTGGCACCAATTTCAGTGGGGTGCGCGTGCATACTGACAGCACGGCTGATGCCCTCAATCAATCCCTCAGCGCTCGTGCCTTCACCACGGGACAAGACATCTTTTTCCGTCAGGGCGAGTACAATCCAGGTAGTTCTAGTGGCAAAGAATTACTGGCCCATGAGTTGACCCATGTAGTGCAGCAAACGGGGACTGTGCGCGGTAAATTGGCGATCGGGGAAGCAGGCGATCGCTACGAACAGGAAGCGGACAAGGTAGCATCAGAAGTCTTACAAAGACTCGATGCGCCAGCAGCGGTACAGCGACAGGAAGCAATAGAAGAGGAACTCCAGGCGAAACCAGAGATTACGGCACTGCAACGCCAGGAAGAACCAGACGAGGAACTTCAGGCGAAACCGAGTATTTCTGCACTCCAACGCCAGGAAGAAGCGAAAAATCCCAATCAAACGGGATTACCCGATGAACTGAAAGCAGGAGTTGAGAATTTATCGGGCTATTCCTTAGATGATGTCAGGGTTCATTATAATTCGTCTAAACCTGCTCAGTTACAGGCTTTAGCTTATACCCAAGGGACGGAGATTCATGTTGCGTCGGGACAGGAGGAACACTTACTCCATGAAGCAAAGAATAAATCCACGATTCAACTGGGCGTATATAAAGAGGGAGGCAAACAGTCACAACCTGTACCTCAACAAGCTAAAACAATTGCAAAGTATGTAACGACTAAAACCAGTATCCAACCAGGAGGAAGGAATTATATAGCAAACATACAAGGTCGAGGCTTCCCTGGGTTTAAATGGGGGAAAAATGAGTACGCAGGTGGTCGAGTTTTTAACAATAACGCACAGCCTGATGACTCCAGGCTACCATATGCGAACGGACAAACGTATCAAGAATGGGATATCTATCCTTGTCTAGCTGGTAACGCAAGAAACGCTTTGAGAATAGTAACCAGTAGTGACGGCAAATTCTATTACACACACAATCACTATGCTGATTTTACTGAATTCAGTATCTAAAAGTATAGAACCCATAAATTATGATGAGGTGCATTAATGGTCAGTGTAGAAATTGAATTAGCAAAAATCAACGATTGGGAATCTTTCCACGAATGTTTTGCGATTGCTATGGGTTTCCCAAAATTTTATGGTAAGAACATGAATGCTTGGGAAGATTGTATGTTAGACATATCAAGGCCAACTACACAGGGGATGACCAAAGTAGCTGTACCACAAGGAGAAGATTTAGTGTTAATTTTGTCAGATGCAAGCGAATTTCTGGAGCAGCATATGGAAATCTTCACAGCCTTGCTAAATTCAACGGCGAATGTTAATCGTGCAAAAATATCAATACCGGGAGCAAGTAAAATCCTGCTTTTGTTAGTGTAGTGTGATCGCAGACGAGTGTAGTGGACTGACACAGTGCGATCGCCGAGCTTGTAGGGTGCGTTAATGAAATGTAACGCACCAAATTAATGATTATTCATCATTATTGTCTGATGTTTGGAATGGCTATTAATGCGATCACCAATATGGGATTTCTTCATATATTATACCGATATTCTGTGCGTTACGCTTCGCTAACACACCCTACATTTTTGTGGTTAATCATCCCAACAGCCTAAAGGTTTTTCCTTTCTTTCCCCTTTTCCCCAATCGGCAGGATAAACTTAATCAAGAACAGCCTTAATTTTTGCTAAAACCTCCTGAACAATAGCTAAAGGAACCTGTTCAACAAAGCGATATTGACGAGCCTGAAAATCCAACGTTTTAAGCTGATCCGTCCGAATTGCTCCCGTTGTTTGAGTTCCACTTCCATCAAGCGAAACCTCAAAAGCCCATCCTCTTTGAGTATTCGTAATAGGACAAGCCCAAAGCGTTTTTGTTTTAGCATTAAAAGCTAATGGACTAACAACAAAAGCAGGTCTGCTTCCCGCTTGTTCATGACCTTTCGTTGGGTCAAAACTAATAAAAATAATATCTCCTCTGTCGGGAATTTTTACCATAGCTCCCTTCCCACAGGCGACGCTTCTAACCACTCCTGATCTTCTGAACTTTGAATCAAATCATCAGGCATTCCTGCCAACAACTCATCAAGACTGTAATGGGGCGCAGACTTAGCAATCGTAATCTGATTTCCTTCGATGTTGATACTGACTGAAGAACCAATCGGTAATTGTATTTGCTCTAACAAATCGGCTGGTATCGCAATGTGAGGAGAACCGTTAATATCTTTCACTGTAGTGATTAACATAAGAATTAATTACCGTATGGGGACTGTATGCTTCAATTATAAAGGGATAACATAGCATCTTGTAGTGGACTGTTTCAGCTAATTTGGTGCAATAGATTCTCCCGATTGCTCCTCCTCAAACACAGGATAAAGATGTTTCAGCTTGACCCTAGCATCGCTGGTCGTAAACGTCCATATTACTGTAGATGCAGTCTGATTACGTTCTTTTTGCCAGGTTTCTATCTCCCTTTTCAGTTCTTCCTTGCTAGAAATCCTTCTATCTAAACATTGCCTCGATAAGACGCTTAGTTCAGTTTCGGCTACATTCGCGATTAACGGTTCTTCTTCCGATGGCTGAGTGCCATACAGGTCAAGGACAACTTCCATCTGGGCAACAAATCGGGCTAAATCCTGTTCCAGAATACAGTATCTTTGGGTTTTCCAAAGGCCTAATTGGTTTTTTTTAGAGTACGCCACACCGTTGGACTGGAAATCTCGGCTTTGGGCGGCGGCGGCTCCATCAACTTTTGCCGGAGTGGGGGGAGTTTTTCTCGATTTCCGTTCTAATGCTGGTTTTTCGCCTTTTTGAAGAAATCTTTGACGAATACGTCACACTGTATTTCTATGGATCTCTAAAGCTTCGGCTATTTCTTCATCTGTCCATTTTCTTTTCGCCTGTTCTCCCTCGTCACACATCAGCAAAATCCGAGCGTGGAGAATTTTTTTAGCTGCTGCATAGCCATTACGACTGATTTGTTCGAGGTTTTCTCTTTGTTCCCCTGTTAGATTGACTTTATCTCGCCAACCTCTTCCCATTAAAATGTCCTCTGCTTGTTCGAGCTATTGCCCTATTTTAGTTGAAACAATCCACTACAATATCTACAAGATCAGCTTACTTTGGCTCGACTTTGAGAACTTTTTCTGTAACCAAACGAACACCAACCGGTGCAAAGGGTTCAACGTCAATTGTCACCATATAGCTGATCCCCGCTTTCATCCGTCCGTCAAGCGCTCCCCAAAAATCCCAAGCATTTGGGGTGCGTTCGGGTTGGGAAACCCAGGCACGCAGAGGTAGAGATTGATTGACTATTTGCCCCTTGAGGACTTCCTTTGGCAAAACTGGATAGCTCAATAAGGTCTTCAAAATATTACCTAACAGTTGATGTTCGTCGGCGACATCGGTTGTCCAAACGGTGATGAGATAGGATAAATCAATGCGAGTGGGGGCAATTTCTTCGGTTCCTGTGGTTCCGTTACGAGTGAGATACCGCTCATTGCTTCGTAACTCTTGATTCTCCCGAATGTCGTAGAGAAAACAGTTAATCGTAGGCTTAGTCGGCTTGGGATTCCAGTCGTCTTTATTCGGCACTTCAAACTTAATATCGATCGCGGTAGGATCGAGAGGCACTTTTTGCACCAGCAATTCTTTAAGCGTATCGTCGAGATCTTGGATCATTGAATTTTCCCCATTAACTTGATAATGTTATTATTGGACTTAATTCGGCGTTCCCCTTTGGCTAGGAACTAGGGCGATGGGCGCACGCAAACGGAATATTTTTCCAGTTATTTTTGGGCAAATTGCCAAAACTCCTCTTCCCCAATCAGTCTTCCCATCTTCTGAAACTCCCGCTTAGTTGCTTGCAGTAGATGTTTCATCGTCACACACTGGCTGTTTTCTGCGGCGAGGAAGGCAGCCGCCAGGGCGATATTACGAATATTACCTCCTGCCAGCTTGAATTGCCGCGCCATGCCTTCGAGATCCACATCGGCTGCCAGCGGTGTCTGTTTGGGCCAGATGCCTTGCCAGATTTGCAGGCGGTAGTCGGCTTCGGGAAAGGGAAACTCGACAATAAAACGAATGCGCCTGGTGAAGGCTTCATCCAAGTTCTGCCGGAAATTGGTAGTTAGGAGCGTCACCCCTTCGTATTCCTCCATTTTCTGCAACAGATAGGCAATTTCAATATTAGCGTAGCGATCATGGGCATCCTTCACCTCGGAGCGCTTGCCAAAGAGAGCATCTGCTTCGTCAAATAAAAGGATGGCATTGGCACTCTGGGCGGCGGAAAAGATCCGCTCCAGGTTCTTTTCCGTCTCGCCAATGTACTTGCTGACTACTTGGGAGAGGTCGATCTGATAGAGGTCGAGGTGCAACTCCTGGGCGATGACCGCCGCCGCCATTGTCTTACCCGTACCAGGTGAGCCAGAGAAGAGAGCATTTAGCCCTTTGCCGAGGGAGAGTTTCTGCTCGAAACCCCACTGACCACAGACGAGGTGATGGTATTTGACCTGATTGCAAATTTCTTGGAGTTGAGTCAGTCCCTCGGGCGGGAGGATCAGATCGGTCCAGGTGGAGCGAGGGGAAATTTTGCGGGCGAGGGAAGTCAGAGCTTGACCTGAGTGGGCGCGAGCAGCAGCCAACAGGTCTTCTAAGCTTAAGGCACGAGGGGGTTCCTGGGATGCTTGGGCCGCTTGCCAGCGAGCCTGGTGCTGGGCTGAGGCGACTGCATCGCCAATTTGTTCAGGAGTGAGGCGGAAACGGTCAGCGAGGGTATCTAACTCCTGGGCCGGTCGGCTAATGCCAGATTGGGAGAGATAGGCTTGCCAGTTGTCCCGACGTTGGGCAAAGTCGGGTAGGGGAAAGGAGACGGGAAGAATCGTGCGGGTGGAGCCGGGGATGTCTGACAGGGTTGGCCCTACTCCTCCGAAGATGGCAATGCTGGGAAATTGGGCGCTCGCCTCCCACAGGCGCTGATAGTTGTTTACCTGCTCTTGGGAACCCAGTGCGTCGATTCCCTGGAGATACAGCACCGCATCTTGAAACTGGGCTTCTCGCAAGAGCAGGGGCAAGATTGACTCTAGCTCGGTTTTCGCGGCGATCGCTGTGGCGATGTCTGCTACTAGCAGCTTCATGCCTAACTTGAGGGCGATCGCTTCTGCTGCTTGGCGCTTTCCCACTCCCTGGGGACCGTGAAAGTAAAGGTGTAAAGGCTGATTGGCTTGTTTCGCCTGGAGTGCCAAAGCGTTTAGCGCTTGCTGGATTTTGGCATCTAACAACGGTGACGACCGTTCTCCCCTGGGGCCGACTAGCTCACAGAATGTTGCCAATCGGGAGTCGAGTC
This sequence comes from Microcystis sp. M049S2, assembly GCF_020245625.1. Taxonomy (NCBI): domain Bacteria; kingdom Bacillati; phylum Cyanobacteriota; class Cyanophyceae; order Chroococcales; family Microcystaceae; genus Microcystis; species Microcystis sp. M049S2. Next base: position 6,171 of record NZ_JADBUN010000118.1, read on the forward strand.
CCTCCTGTCCCAGCAGGTAGCGGACTAGCTGCTCATCAGGCTTGAGGTAGCAAGCAAGTAAGGGCGGCTGCACCTGATGGGGGTCGGCCAACAGATGGAGCAGTCGATGGCGGAGTAGGGGCGCTTCTGGGGCAACCCTAGACCTTTGCCACAGCTTGGTTGGGGCTGAAGAACACAGCAGGTTGAGGGCGAGATCTACTGTGGGTCGCCTGCGAGTTACGTCGTCCTGGAGGTAGGCGTAAAGCCTTTCGTAGCGCAGGTCGAGTTCGGGAGCGAGGGCAATCACGAGTAGCGCTAGGTCGAAGACGGACAGGTCAAAGGTTTGTCTGAGCCAGTCTAGGCGGGATGCTTTGTCGGCTAACTCAGAAAAGGATGGCTCCCAAGCTTCTCCTCCAAGTTTCAGGACAGGCTCTCCTGGCTGGCGCACTAACAATTGCTCTACATCTTCCTGCGTGAGATAAAGACCTTGATAGGCTTCAGTTGCTGGGTCTTTAGCATAGGTTGCTTGAGCGGCAACTACTGCTTTTTCTAGCAGTTTGTCTAACCACTGCAAAGCTGGTAACAGATTTTCCAACCATGCCTTACTAGCCTCGATAACCATAATAAAAACCACAAAGACACAGAGGACACAGAGTTTTTTTGAATGTTAAATACTTCAGTTGGTTTGAGAGAGAGATTCTACTATTTCAACACCGTCAAGATTTTCTTCTTCCTCAGTTTTAGCGAGCAACTCTTCTAATACTTGAATAGCGCCACTGATGCGAAGCATGGTAGTCCTTAGATTCGACTCTTGTGCTTCTAAATCAGCTAACATTTTTTGACCAGATTCATATTCTACTTTGAGTTCTTCGAGGCGTTCTTTGATTTGTTTTTTCATAGGAATAATGCGTTGGAAAAATTTGCTTCTAACCTAGATCATAACATAAAAGCTGATTTTGCAATGGTTTGGCAGATTAATTATCGCCGATTTCATAAATTATCTACTCTCCTAGATCTTTATTGATGATAGCATGGTATAAGATGCCTAAAATTTTGTTGATGTCTTTAATATAATACTCACTCAAATCAATCTCAACGGTTTTACCTACAAGTTTTAAAAATCTCCAGATAGTTCCAATTGTCACGACTCCGTAAATGACAGAAATTTCATTACCTTCCTGTTGGTTGAAGATTTGAGCGGCGATTGCTTCAGCAATACACTGACCAAATCCTGAGTTTAAGTTTTCATTTTTCGCCTCAACAATTGTGATAATCGGCTGACGAATAAATAACTGTTCTGGATTTTTACTGATAATAAAGTCGCAAATACCGTTCAAGCCTTGGCTGAAATCCACAGTAAAGTCAACCCCAGAAAATAGACTAATTTGGTGTTTTAATTTTCTTCGCAACTCTAATAAGACAGGAGCAATAATCATTTCTGAACGAGCTTTTTCGGTGTTGATAGCTACTGCTAAATCGACTGTTTCTTGGAGAGTTGTCATTAAATATTCACTACCCTCTACTTCTGGAATAGAGGCGAATAATTCAGAGTTTTCCTGAATGGTTAAATCAAAAAGTTTTACTAATTCATCTAACTTGAAATTGCTATAAGCCATTTACACTCACCGCCTTTTATTGTTCAAATAAAATTCTGATAAACACCACAGAGCCACAGAGGACACGGAGTTTTTTTGTTGTGGTAAATCACTCGGTTCTGATATGAGTCGTAAAAGGTGGTGAGACAGGTTTTACACAATCCTAATCATTAGACCTCTCCAATAATTGTCGGAATAAGGGTTGAAGCCCTTACTACGGGTTCCGATTAAAAATCTTTTCTGGAGATGTCTATTGAGCTAAATCAGGAAAAATTTTCTGTCCAGATTCCTATTTCAGATTTAAGTTCTTGATAGTCCTTCATAGTCATTATGCCTCATCCCAATTGTTGTCCCCATCCCAAGATATCCGTTTATTATTACCATGATACGCATTCGATAAGTAAAAAACTACTCGGTCTCTTTCTACACTTATTGTAAAAGTATTACCGTTATTGGTAATTGTCAAATGTCCTCCATCAATATGCAGTTTTTGTTGTGGATTATTAGTTCCTATTCCCACATTACCACTGGGTTTAATTCTCATTAGTTCTTTACCTTGAACGTCTCCTCCGGCTACATTAATAAATCTCAAGTCATCTTGTGTATTATCACCCCAAGCAATTACCGCATCTTTTCGGTCACTTCCTTCATCTTTTAAGCCAATAAATAAACTATCAGTATCCCAATTGATCTTGATTCCTTTTTGCATCCAATCACGATTTCCGCCAGTATTTCCGGTAAAAGGTGTATCGCCAATTTCTAAGATATTTGTTACTGATAAATTACCAGTAACGCTGACCTTGCCCAAAGCATCGATCATTAGTCTTGGTTGGCCAGTAGTAAAAAACTTAATCCCTCCAAAGCTACTTAACCAAGCTGTTGGTCCGTTAGTCTGCCAGCTATCCCGAAACCATCCCAGAGAGTAATGTCCAATAGACTTGTTATCGTAGGTAAATCTATCTTGGCTTTGGCAGCCAAAATAGGAATCAAATGTTATAGACAAGTTACCATTGATGCTGTAAGAACCCGTTAAAGTTCCCGAAGTAATTTTCTCGGCTGATAAGTTAGGAATACGTTCAACATTTAACGTCCCTGAAGTAATATTTACCGCATCAATTCTACCCAGAAATGAGGTAGCTTTGATATTGCCATTAACCTCCAATCTTTCGCTAGGAGGGGCGGTGGTGGCAATACCGACCTTGCCCGTAACAGTGAGATTATTTTGAATCGTCAGCGCCCCCGTCATCGTATCCCCGGCTGTTCTCACGACTCCCGTTAAGGTTGAACCATCTCCGAGAAATGAGGTAGCTTGGACACTGCCTGATGGTTCAATAATGAACATAGGAGTTGTTCCAGCACCTCCATCAGAGTAGAAGAGAAAAGGAGCATTTTTAGTCACAAATC
>NZ_JADBUN010000119.1:0-5008 GCF_020245625.1 Microcystis sp. M049S2
CTATGACTTCGTTTCTCAGGAATTGAGAGCGGCGGAAGACCCGGAATTTGAAACCTTCTACACTAAAAATATTCTGCTTAACGAAGGTCTGAGAGCTTGGATGGCTCCCCAAGACCAACCCCACGAAAACTTTATCTTCCCTGAGGAGGTTCTCCCGCGTGGTAACGCTCTCTAATATCCCTACTGCTAGTGGTCGTGACCAAAGTTCCACCGGCTTCGCTTGGTGGTCTGGTAACGCTCGTCTTATCAACCTCTCCGGTAAACTGCTCGGCGCTCACGTCGCCCACGCTGGTTTAATCGTTTTCTGGGCCGGGGCGATGACCCTGTTTGAAACCGCCCACTTTATCCCCGAAAAACCGATGTACGAACAGGGTTTAATCCTGCTTCCCCACTTAGCTACCCTCGGTTTTGGGGTCGGTCCTGGTGGTGAAGTAGTCGATACCTTCCCCTACTTCGTCGCTGGTGTTCTGCACTTAATTTCTTCGGCTGTACTCGGTTTTGGTGGTATCTACCACGCTATCCGCGGACCGGAAACCCTAGAGGAATACTCTAATTTCTTCGGTTACGACTGGAAAGACAAAAACCAAATGACCAACATCATCGGTTATCACCTAATTCTCTTGGGTTGTGGTGCGCTGTTGTTGGTATTTAAAGCCATGTTCTTTGGCGGTGTCTATGATACCTGGGCTCCCGGTGGCGGTGATGTCCGCGTCATCACTAATCCTACCCTCAACCCCGCAGTTATCTTTGGTTATCTGACCAAAGCTCCTTTCGGTGGCGAAGGCTGGATTATCAGCGTCAACAACATGGAAGATATCATCGGCGGTCACATCTGGATTGGCTTAATCTGTATCGGTGGCGGTATCTGGCACATTCTCACCAAACCTTTTGCTTGGGCGCGTCGCGCTTTCATCTGGTCTGGAGAAGCCTATCTGTCCTACAGCTTGGGTGCTCTTTCCATGATGGGCTTTATCGCCGCCGTTTACGTTTGGTTTAACAACACCGCCTATCCCAGTGAATTCTACGGTCCGACTGGTATGGAAGCTTCCCAATCTCAAGCTTTCACCTTCTTGGTGCGTGACCAACGCTTAGGTGCTAACGTCGCTTCTGCCCAAGGCCCCACCGGTCTAGGTAAATACCTGATGCGCTCTCCCACTGGCGAAATTATCTTCGGTGGTGAAACCATGCGTTTCTGGGATTTCCGCGGTCCCTGGTTAGAACCCCTCCGCGGTCCTAACGGTTTAGACCTCGACAAAATCAGAAATGACGTACAACCTTGGCAAGTACGCCGCGCGGCTGAATACATGACTCACGCTCCTTTAGGTTCCTTGAACTCTGTGGGTGGGGTTATCACTGACGTTAACTCGTTTAACTATGTGTCTCCTCGCGCTTGGTTGGCTACCTCTCACTTCACCCTCGCTTTCTTCTTCCTGATTGGACACCTCTGGCACGCTGGACGCGCTCGCGCCGCCGCCGCAGGTTTCGAGAAAGGAATTGACCGCGAGACTGAACCCGCATTGGCAATGCCCGACCTCGACTAATTTCGCTTAGTTCGATGGTAGAGGCTCCCGTCTAGTTGGCGGGAGCTTTTTTGTGGTTAATATCAGACGCAGCTAAAACACTCTCTAAAGCCGATAATAATCGTTGATTTTCTGCCGGTAAACGGACAGCTACCCGAAAATAATTGCTACCCAATTCGGGGAAACTGAGACAATCGCGGATGAAAATTCGATGATATTTTAATAAAGCTTCCTGTAGGGGTAAACAGGAAGATTGAGATTGTACTAAGAGGAAGTTAGCGGCACTGGTTTGGGGCTGTAATTGCGGAAAATTAGCTAATCCCTGCCATAAATCCTCGCGGGCCGCCGTTAACCAGTCCCAAGTTTGTTGTTGAAAATCCCTATCTTCAATTGCCGCAATAGCGGCAACCACAGCCAAGTTATTCACCGACCAAGGATCGCGCCATTTTTGCCATTGTAACAGGCGATCGGGATGGGCGAGGACATATCCTAGACGTAAACCGGGGAGACTGTAAAATTTAGTTAGGGAACGCAAAATCACGAGATTAGGATATTCCGGCAACAGAGATATTAAACTCTCCTGTTGTGGCGGGGGTAAAAAATCCATAAAAGCTTCATCCACTACCACCAAACCAAATTGCGATAGATAGGGACGAATGGCCGCCACCGTCCAGAGTTTCCCCGTGGGATTATGGGGATTATTAAGTAATAAGCCTTGTTTTTTGGGATTAACCGGCTTTAAACTGGTTAAATCTAGGGAATGTTGGCAGATTTTCCCACCAAAACTTTTTAAAGCCCGTTCGTAATCGCTAAAAGCGGGTGTTAGTACATAAACACTATCAAATGATGCCAATTCCCGACCGGCCCAGGTTAATAACTCCGCCGCACCATTGCCAGGGAGAATCCAATCTGGTCCGATATTGTGCCATTGACCGAGGGCAGAACGCAACTGCCAATACGCGGGGTCAGGATAACGAGTCAGACTGGTTAAATGGCTTTTAATAGCGGTTAGGGCGCTTTCCGGCGGACCGAGGGGGTTGATACTGGCAGAAAAATCGAGAATAGAGGAAACCGGACAGCCGGCAATGGCGGCCGCCCAGTCAAGATTACCACCATGTTTAGGTCTAGGCAAAAGACTTACAGCGAACGAAACTCAACAGTAATTATTCCTTATCTGGGGCCACTCTGTCTTTAAACAGTTTACCCGCCGAGAAAGCCGGGACCCGAGTGGCTGGAATCTCCATCTTATCGCCGGTTTTTGGGTTGCGTCCTTCCCGGGCCTGACGTTCCCGGGCCTCGAAGGAACCGAATCCTACTAGGGTTACTTTGTCCCCCTCAGAAACCGCATCGATAATGGTTTCGATGGCGGCAGTGAGAACAGCATCTGCTTGTTTTTTGGTGACAGAGGCTTTGAGAGCGATTTGATCGATTAATTCACCTTTATTCATGCGCTAACTCCTTTTTTTGCGGTTTTTCTGAGTTTAGGGTGGTTGTCAGTAGTTTATTATGGTTCCCCTGTTGAGGACTCGCCAGGATCGAGATCACTAAATAATGCCTCAAATCCTCATTGGCTATATATTCCACTGCATTATTCTAAGCGGGAATTGTCTCGATCGGAATCGCTGAAACCTTTAATTTATCTAGATTTCCCCCCGATTCCCCGCCAGGGGAGACACAAAAGGGAATAAGCGAGAGATTAACAGCGATATAAGCTAATAAAAAGAGATTAGCTGGTCAAATTGCCGATAAATATTCTCTAAAAGCGATAGATATCCTAACTTCCTAAAAATCGTTCATCGGTTCTCTCAAAGATTTTTGACTAATTTTGCCCCCAAAAACGTTAAAAAAGTTTACCAAAGCAATTTCTGCCCAAAAATTAAGGTTCGGTCCCAGGAGATATTCGCTAGAATTGGAACTTATGATCGTTAAAAATATTCAAAAAAGCAGGATTTAACTGGAAAGTTTGCTATCATTATCTATTCAGCGACAAACTCGCATGGTGATTTACTGCTATCCCCTAGCCGATCTAGGTCAAAGCTTAAGACGTTCTTTTATCGTGACTTTTTTGGCAGTAATCGCCATTCTTGGCGGTCTGATCCCCGAATTTTCTTGGACGACGGAGGTAGTTAGTTTCCGGTCTTCCGCTTATACTCAAGATTTTACGGCTGACCAAATTAAACGTTATGCGACCGCGGTTTTGTTGATCGAAACCCAAAGAAAACAAGCTTATCAGGAAATTTCGCGAATTTTAGGGAAAAGTCCCCCGGCAATTACCTGTAACCAACGGGAAAGCTTTAATAATCTTCCCGCTAATGCCCAAAGAATTGCCGTCGATTATTGTAATAACTCAAAAAAGATTGTCCAAGATAGTGGTCTGACTGCCGCTCAATTTAACACCATTACTAACCGGATTAGTAGCGATGATAACTTGAGACGACGGCTGCAAAATGAGATGATTCGTCTGCAGCGGGAAAATAAATAGAAAAAGTTCCTCAGTTTTTCGGGTCAAGCTGGAGTCAGGGCTACAATAAGAATGTTTTTTCCCATTGACCAATATCATGTTAACTTTTACCGAACGCTTACCTCCCCGTCATACCGCTAGTCCACCGCCCCCAGAAACGGTAGTTTTTAGCCTTCTACTTACGGCCGAAGAACGCACCCGCAGCCGTTATCGTCTCGACAGTCCCGAAGGTTTTTCCCTCTGTTTTCGTTTACCTCGCGGCACCATTCTACAGGATCGCGATTTCCTACGAGGAGAAAACGGCGAAATTGTTCAAATTATCGCTAAACCCGAACCAGTTATCACTATTACCGCCCCTTCAACGGATTTACTCCTCAAAGCCGCCTATCACCTCGGTAATCGTCATGTAGCCCTAGAAATTAACCCCGATTACCTGCGTCTGGCCCCCGATTCTGTCCTACAAGCAATGTTAGAAGGTTTGGGATTAACTGTAACTGAAGAAATCGCCCCCTTTAACCCCGAAATCGGCGCTTATCAGCATTATCATGACCTGGAAGAGGCAAAAAAGGGATAGTTAGGGCTGGCTGAATAAATCTAAAAACCTTATTGGGTAAGACTTTTAGACTGTTTGGAAATCAAAAAGTACCAGATATGGGAGTGATCGGCTTCAGGTACTTTTTCCCTGAAAATTAGGTAATTGACCCCGGCTCGACTGAGCTCGCCGAACGTCCTCGAAATCGCTAAAACCCTACACCCTGCCCCCACGAACAACTTTTTCAGCAAACCCTAGTTAGCTAATCTTGCCCTCAAGGGGTGACAGAACAGTTAAAAAGCTTGCTTTATAAGGCTCATAGCCGTTAACCCTTTGGAGAAATAAGGGTTTTTCCTCAAGGGGTGACAGAACAGTTAAAAAGCTTGCTTTATAAGGCTCATAGCCGTTAACCCTTTGGAGAAATAAGGGTTTTTCTGGGGTTTGAGGCGGATCAAAGAAAAGGCAAGTTCCGAGAAAGTATCCATCGACTCAACC
>NZ_JADBUN010000012.1:0-42648 GCF_020245625.1 Microcystis sp. M049S2
ACCCCACACCCCACACCCCACACCCCACACCCCACACCCCACACCCTTCTTTACAAAACTTCATCTTGTTGGAGTGCTGGAAAGGGCGATCCTTGGGTAATAGGGGAAGAGAAATCGGGAAAATATTAAAAAAAACTTAAAATTTTTATCTTGCTGCCCTTTATACCCTTAAAGCCTTGCTGTCTTTGATTTCCCGACAGTGAGAGGCTTTGAGCCATGTCAGGAATTGATGACCAACTCGATCGAGTTATTGTTAAGTGGCCGTTACAAAAAGACAGCAAAAAACTTAATAATTTGTAACAAACAAAGTTTCGACAGCAGTGTATAAATTTAACTTGAGGGGCCAAGATAACAGACAAAAGTTAAGCTGGATACTTGTTTAACCTCCCTAGGTGATTTATGAGAGAGCCGTGAAGTTTTTTCAGGTTTCTTAAAGTAAATCGCAACAATCACGGTCAAGGCTCGTCCAGACTCACCGTGAAATCCCTTAAGAGGGAAAATTTTAATTGCAAGCAAATCCCATTTAAATTTAGGAGATTGTGACAATGTTTGACGCATTCACCCGGGTAGTATCCCAAGCTGATGCTCGTGGCGAATATTTAAGCTCTTCGCAACTAGACGCTCTCAGCGCCATGGTTGCCGACAGCAACAAACGGATGGACTCTGTTAACCGGATCACCAGTAACGCTTCCACCATCGTTGCCAACGCCGCTCGTAGCCTGTTCGCTGAACAGCCCCAACTGATCACCCCCGGTGGTAATGCCTACACCAGCCGTCGTATGGCCGCTTGCCTACGCGACATGGAAATCATCTTGCGTTATGTTACCTACGCTACCTTCTCTGGCGACGGCAGTGTTCTCGACGATCGTTGCTTAAATGGTCTTCGCGAAACCTATGTAGCTTTAGGAGTACCAGGAGCTTCCGTAGCTGCTGGCGTAAGCAAAATGAAAGAAGCTGCTTTGTCCATCGCTAACGATCGCAACGGTGTCACCCCCGGCGATTGCAGTGCTTTAATGTCTGAAATTGCCAGCTACTTCGACCGCGCCGCCGCTGCTGTCGCCTAGTCCCCAGGGCTAGTCTTAATTAAACCGTAGGAAACTTATTGCAAGATTATTGGGAGATACCAAACAATGAAAACCCCCCTTACCGAAGCCGTAGCAGCCGCTGATTCTCAAGGTCGTTTCTTAAGCAGCACCGAAATCCAAGTTGCTTTCGGTCGTTTTCGTCAAGCTTCTGCCAGCCTCACCGCCGCTAAAGCGTTGACCGAAAAAGCCAGTTCTTTGATCTCTGGCGCTGCTCAAGCTGTGTACAACAAGTACCCCTACACCACCCAAATGCAAGGGGCTAACTTTGCGGCGGACCAACGCGGTAAAGAAAAATGCGCTCGTGACATCGGTTACTACCTCCGCATGGTGACCTACTGCTTAGTTGCTGGTGGAACCGGTCCGATGGACGAGTACCTCATCGCTGGTATCGACGAAATCAACCGCACCTTCGACCTGTCTCCTAGCTGGTACATCGAAGCTCTCAAATACATCAAAGCCAACCATGGTTTAAGTGGCGACCCTGCGGTAGAAGCCAACTCCTATATCGACTACGCTATCAACGCTCTCAGCTAGTCCAATCGAAAAAACTGCTGGTCTGGAAAGACAGGAGGTTGTTAGCAAAAGGGTTAGCAATCACCTGTTCTTCCAGACCTTGTTATATCCATCGTCAAGGCGGCCAGGTAATCGAACTGATCCTCCCCTAGTTTTGAGGGGTCAGAAAATGATCATTTTTTTGTAGGAGAACTTTAGTGGCAATTACTACCTCAGCTTCCCGTTTAGGGACAACCGCTTTTAGCGAGGTTGCTCCCGTGGAATTACGTCCCGATTGGTCCCGTGACGACGCACAGGCGGTTATTCGCGCCGTCTATCGTCAGGTGCTAGGCAATGACTATATCATGCGTTCCGAGCGCCTTACCAGTGCCGAATCCTTACTCTGCAACGGTTCGATCACCGTGCGGGAATTCGTCCGCGCCGTGGCCAAATCGGAACTGTATAAGAACAAATTCTTCTACGGTAACTTCCAAACCCGCGTCATCGAACTTAATATCAAACATCTTTTAGGTCGCGCTCCCTACGATGAGTCGGAAGTGGTCTATCACCTCGATCTCTATGAAAACAAAGGATTCGAGGCCGATATCGACTCCTATATCGATTCCGCCGAATATACCGAAAACTTCGGTGATAGCATCGTTCCCTACTATCGCGGTTTTGCCAGCCAACCCGGTCAAAAAACCGTGGGATTTACCCGGATGTTCCAACTCTATCGCGGTTATGCCAACAGCGATCGCTCTCAGATTGCCGGCAAAACCTCCCGTTTAGCGGTGGAATTAGCCCAAAACGGCGCTTCGGCAGTGGTCGGTCCCTCCGGTGGCAGCGATGGTTGGGCCTATCGTCCCTCTGCTCAACGCAACACCCCCAGTAAAGCTCTGGGTGGTAGTGTGGCCTATGGTGATGTGGGTAAGCTCTATCGCGTGGAAATTGCCGCTATTAGCAAACCGGGTTATCCCCGTGTCCGTCGCAGTAGCAAAGCGATTATCGTCCCCTTTGAACAGTTAAATAACACCCTGCAACAGATCAACCGTCTCGGTGGCAAAGTTGCCAGCATCACCCCCGCTAGTTTGAATTAATTTTCTAGCTTAAGATAGCTAAAAGTCTCCCGGGCAGCCGTCAGGTTCACCGGGAGACTTTTTTCTAGGGAACTGGCAGAAATTGACCCTCAGCAGATCGAGCAAACCTGTAGAATGAAAATAGTTCTATCGTTTTAATGCCTGTGACTGTCACTTCGAGCGCTTTTGACTCTATCGATACTGCCTTAGCGGAAATCAAAGCCGGACGGGCTATTGTAGTAGTTGATGATGAGAATCGCGAAAATGAAGGAGATCTAATCTGTGCGGCCCAATTTGCCACCCCCGATCTGATTAACTTCATGGCAGTGCAAGCTCGCGGTTTAATCTGTCTGGCAATGACGGGAGAGCGTCTTGATGCTCTCGAATTACCTTTGATGGTGACAAAAAACACCGATAGCAATCAAACTGCTTTTACCGTTAGCATCGATGCTGCTCCCCATTTAGGGGTTAAAACTGGCATTTCGGCAGAAGATCGGGCTAAAACCGTGCAAGTTGCCATTAATCCGGTCACTCGTCCCGACGATCTCACCCGTCCCGGTCATGTCTTCCCGATTCGTGCTAAAGCCGGTGGAGTCTTAAAACGTGCCGGTCATACGGAGGCAGCCGTGGATCTAGCTCGATTAGCCGGGTTGTATCCGGCGGGAGTTATCTGTGAGATCCAAAATCCCGATGGTTCCATGGCCCGTTTACCGCAACTATTTGAATACGCTCGTCAACATAATCTCAAGTTAATCAGCATTGCCGATCTGATCAGTTATCGCTTAAAACATGATCGCTTTGTCCATCGGGAAACGGTCTGTAATTTTCCTAGTCAATTCGGCACTTTTCAGCTTTATGCCTACCGAAATTTATTAGATCAAACCGAACACATCGCTATTGTGAAAGGGGATCCCGCTCTCTTTGGCGATCAACCTGTAATGGTACGAATGCACTCAGAATGCCTGACTGGGGATGCTTTGGGATCCTTGCGTTGCGATTGTCGGCAACAGTTACAAGCTGCCTTAAAAATGATTGAAAACAACGGTTTAGGGGTGGTGGTTTACCTGCGACAGGAAGGCCGGGGAATTGGCTTAATTAATAAGCTAAAAGCCTATTCTTTACAGGATATGGGATTAGATACGGTGGAAGCCAACGAAAGGTTAGGATTTCCCGCTGATTTGCGCGATTACGGCATGGGAGCGCAAATGCTCAACGATTTGGGGGTGAGAAATATTCGTTTAATTACCAATAATCCGCGTAAAATTGCCGGGTTAAAAGGCTATGGTTTGGAAATAGTCGAGCGAGTACCTTTGCTGATCGAGGCTAATGATTATAATTCCAATTATCTGGCCACAAAAGCGGAAAAGTTAGGACATCTATTCCTACAAACCTATCTAGTCACCATCGCTCTCAGTTGGGGAGAAAATCCGCCGTCAATTTCGCAGAGATATCATCAATTAGAGAAATTACGGCAGTTAAGTCGCGCTAATCAATTATCTCTCCAAGAAGAAACCCGACCGGTAGCCAATGCCCTTTTTGATCGCGCCCCTTTGATCGTACATTTAGGTTTAGATATTCGTCAGGGTGTTAGCAGTAATTGGTATAAAAATACTTCCCATCCTTATCTTCTGGTTATTGACAAGATATTAAATGACGTTAAAGATTGGTCGGAAATTGAACGCTTAGAATTTTTAATTTCCGACGGAGACGATTCGATGACGGGATTACAAATGAAACTCGATCGTCAAAAAATGTCCGATGAAGATTTCTCACAATTACCACAATTAGCTACCCAAATTATCTACAGTTTTACTCGTGATTCAGCAAAAAATTAGTTTTCTATGACCAGAAAAGAGCGTAACAGTTATAATTAAACAAAGCTAGTATAACGGGGAAAAACTATGACAACTCTCGACATTTTACCGGAAGTTACCTGTCCCCCCACCGATTTATGGAGTGATGAACCACCCTTGGAAAGTGATTTACATCTACAACAAATTACAATTCTGATCGGTTGTTTAGAAAGGTTATGGCAACAAAGAACTAATTACTATGCTTCGGGCAATCTTACCATCTACTATAACGAAGAACAACTAAAAAAACGTGATTTTTGTGGTCCTGATTTTTTTGTCGTCTTAGATACGGAAAGACATCCGCGTAAAAGTTGGGTAGTTTGGGGAGAAGGGGGTAAATATCCCAATGTAATCGTGGAAATTCTCTCCCCATCCACTGCTAATATTGATCGCAATAAAAAGAAAAATCTCTATCAAAATACCTTTCGGACTCCTAACTATTTCTGGTTTGATCCTGAAAGTTTAGAACTGCAAGGATTTAGATTAATTGCTGGACAATATCAAGCTATTGCTGCTAATGAAAACGGCTATTTATGGAGTGAACAGTTAGAACTATATTTAGGCATTTTTGAGAGGAAATTGCGTTACTTTACCCCCACGGGTGAATTAGTGCTAACTGCCGCAGAAGCCGAATTACAGGAACGACAAGCGAAGGAACAGGCTATCCTAGAAAAAGAACAAGCTATCTTGGAAAAGGAAAAATTAGCCCAAAAATTACGAGAATTGGGCATTGATCCTGAAACTATCTAATTGATCAATATCTCTAGTTTAGGTAATTCCTATCCTAGAAATGCTGGTGATTTAACCTTATTTTTCCTGTCTTTCTAAAGCTAATTGTACCAACTTATCGACCAATTTATCAAACTCTAAACCGGTGGCTTTCCAGAGTTGGGGATACATACTAAAATTAGTAAACCCCGGCAGAGTATTAATTTCATTGAGAAACACTTCCCCAGTCTTTTCCACATAGAAAAAATCCACCCGCGACAATCCCGCAGCATCCACAGCTTTAAATGCTTCTACAGCCATTTCTCGCACTTGATTAGCAATTTTATCGGGAATATTTGCGGGAATCACCATACTCGATCGCCCGTCAGTATATTTAGTTTCATAGTCATAAAAATCACTATCAAAAGTAATTTCTCCCACCAAAGAAGCTTGGGGATTATCATTACCTAAAACCGCACATTCGATCTCCCTTGCGGTTACTCCTGCTTCAACAATAATCCGTCGATCATAACTAGCAGCACTATCTAAAGCAGCCTCTAATTCTTGCCGGTTGCGTGCTTTACTAATACCCACCGAAGAACCTAAATTAGCCGGTTTAATAAAACAAGGATAACCTATTTCCTCGGCGATTTGATCGCACAATTGCGGAAAAACACAGGCATTTGACCACACTTGCGAGCGGGTTATAGCCTTATATTTAACTTGGGGTAATCCAGCGGCTGCAAAAGCAGTTTTCATGGCAATTTTATCCATGCCTAGGCATGAACCCAGTACCCCACTACCCACAAAAGCAACCCGCATGAGAGTGAGTAATCCTTGTAAAGTGCCATCTTCTCCATTCGGTCCGTGGAGAATTGGAAACCAAACCTCAATTTCGCTCACTTCTGGGGGAAATTGCCAGATATTGACTTTTATATCACTCTCAATAGCTAGGGGTTGCCCAGAGGTTAAAATTTGTCTAGCAGTTGCTGCCGAATGCCAACAGCCATTTTTATCGATATAGAAGGGGATAACGGCGTATTTGTCAAGATTTTCGGGATAATTAAAAGCTTGCAGGATCGATCGAGCCGAATTGATAGATACCTCGTGTTCTCCCGATCGACCACCAAACAACAATCCTACCTTGATCTTATCCATATTATCCTCTCTAGACCCAGCTAGATCCTAAATTAGAGTTCAACTATCATATATACTATGGGCGGAGTTGACAATAGTTGCCAATGATTTAGATGCGGCTGTTCCTCGTGAGATAGGAGTTTTAACCCAAATTCTCGATAAATTAATTATCGCTCATGATGAGATATGGTCGTTCTTTCCCTAAAAAAATGGATAATCACTTTGGAGCTATTCACCCCCCGAAATTGAATGATTATTTAGCTAATTTTTCCAGTTTTTTCTTAGTTTTCTGAAGTTTTAAGGCTAAATTACCATGATGTTCGGGATAGTAAACGTGCAAGAATTCGATAAAATCCTCGATGGTACAAGGTTGATGAAATCCCCCTAAATTACCGTGGAATTCTTGGTGAATTTCTTCTTTAATAGTCACCAAATTCAGATCTAATGTCGCTAGATGGGGATATTTCTGGAGAGAGTAAAGATGATGGACAGCGAGATTAAATTGTACATCTTTATCCGGTTTTTGCCCTGTCACCTGACAAGTGTTTTTATCTCTAGTTTTAGCTCGTTTTTTAGCCTTTTCAATCTCGATTTTTTGTTTGGTATCGTCATCTAGATTTTCCTGAATTTCTTTAAAGGCAAGAGGAAACTCCATTGCAATCGTTTTACACATTTCTTGGCGCGATTTATTCGTCAAAGTTTCACTCATGGATTTAGAAATCATCACTATTCCACTTTCAGAGAACCAAAACTCTCTTTTTTCATCTTCGTAAAAATCTACTCCTAATTCTAGAGGTTTATCAGTTCTTTGCTGAAGATGATTCACGGTTTTATTTAGCTTGGCTCCATTAGTTTCTAAAATTCGCCGTAAACTCTGTTTATGAATCATAGCCACTCCTTGATAAACTTGAATTTCGCCAGAGTCAATGAGTTCAGCAAAAATTAATTTTCGTGCCAAAGAGCGACGAATTTTTTGATCGTGCTTAGTAAAAAATTCTCTAAATCTGTATAAAATTCCTCGCTTTTCATGCTGATCAATATAGGAAGCAATTTTTAAAGCACCTTCAAAAGAAAACACTCTAACTTTATCTTTTTTGTTGACAAATTGATAATCGACACCTTCAACTAAATCCCAATCATCATTAGGATCGGCATCAAAAATATCAACAATTTTATCTAATTTTTCGAGAGTAATAGAAAACCATTGAGCTAATTCGGTATCCCGGATCAGGAAGGTATTTGCTTTCTGAGGCATGATTATTTTATCTCCGTGGTGATAGACTTATACATGACAGTTAAACAATCAAAAACTTCTGCGTCTCCTGTTTCTTGGTTATCAGGATGATAGATTTTAGAAAGACGATAATAGGCATTTTTAATGTCTTCCTTGCTGGCAGTTTTTGGATCAAGCTCGAAAACACGATAGGGATAAAAATACTTAAATATATTAATACCATTAATACAATGCTTACCAGTTTCTCCATCTTCTTCTGGTAAAATACCTACATACTCTCTGTAAATTTTTTCCCAACTTTCTCGCTGAGATAAATTGATGTTATCAAAGGCTCTAGTAGCCATTTGAAACATACTCGATTTTTTTAATTCTGTGGTATTGCTAACCTCAAAATAGGCATAAACTGCCTGTTTAAGTTGCGTTAGAGTTAAAGGTTTAACTTTTGAGCCTGTGGTGGTGGTGGCTGTAGTTTTTGATTTAGTTAACGATGGTTTGGGAGACTTTTTACGGTGGTTTTTGATGACAAAATCGGCAAAATCTTCGAGAATACGACTTTCGATCGAGTATTGCTCACAGATATGACTAATCTGCTCTAAAATGAGCGAGTTAAGAGGATTAGTGGTCATAATTTCCCTAAGAAGCTGCAAAAAATCTAGCCTTTCTTATCAAGATGAAGTGTAGGCTAATTTGGTATTAACGACCGACGACTGACTCCCGAAAACTTCCTATCCTAAATTAATGCCACTGCTGTGGCCACTTTGTCATGTGGTTAATAATGAAAAAAATTGCTGGCATATTATAGATCTAAGTCGATAATTGCAATGAAAACTCAAATCTGATTACTGATAAGTAGGTAGGCGTTAAAAGTTGTCAGACACCCCCCTTATCAAGGGGGGCAGGGGGGATCCCCCCGCCTATCGGCACCCCCCTTATCAAGGGGGGCAGGGGGGATCGAACCTAAAATCCATTTTAAATTTAATTATAACCAGCTACTTAACTGATCACTGATTAGGTACTAAAGTATTTAGCGGTGGGGTGATAGGTAATAATGGCGGTGGTGGATTGTTCTGGGTACAATTGTTCGCTTTCGTCCATATACATCCCAATGCGATCGCATCCTAACAGATCTAGTTGCTTGTATTGGTCCTGAATATTAGGACAAGCGGGATAGCCGAAACTATAGCGAGAACCCTGGTAACGCTGTTGCAGTATATCGCGGATATTATCGGGATCGAACTCTGCAAAACCTAACTCGCGACGGATGCGGGTGTGGGTCCATTCGGCCATGGCTTCGGCGGTTTGGACAGCCATGCCGTGATAATAGAGGTATTCCGTATATTCGTTGGCATCAAAGAGAGATTTAGCGTATTCCGTGGCGATTTCCCCCACTGTCACCGCTTGCATAGGGAAAGCATCGATAATACCGGATTCCTGCGGGGCGAAAAAGTCAGCAATACAGAGACGGCGACCGGATTTCTGGCGAGGAAACTCAAAAATGGCTATCGGTTGCAGATTTTCGGGTTTTTCGCCTGCTTGTATCGATTCGGGATCGTAAATTAACAGGGAATTACCAGAGGATTGACAGGGAAAATAACCATAAATTAATGTGGGGTTTAGTAAATTTTCCTTGACAATTTTCTCTTTCCATGCTGCTAGAATTGGATGAACTTTTTCCTGTAAAAACTGGTCGTATTCTTGCTTCGATTGGCTTTTTGGCTTGCGGAATTGCCATTGACCGACAAATAAAGCTTGTAGGTCCAAATACCAGAAAACCTCCTCGATGGGAATTTCTGCTGCCGTTAATATTTTAGTACCCCAGAAGGGCGGTGTTGGTCGGGGAATATCAACTTCCACCGCTTCCGAGCGACGGGTATCAATAACTAATTCTTGGTTGACGCTGCCATCGGTAAAAATAGTATCGGGATTAACCTTTAATTCTTCGGCAACAACCGGGGTTTTTTCTGCCTCGGCAAACTTACCTAAAAAGCCTTTACTATCATCCCATTGACCGCCAGCTTTAGCGGGCATTAATTTATCCATAAAATGCAGGTCAGAGAAGGCATCTTTACCATAGATAACCTGTCCATTGTAGGTTTTTTGGCAGTCATCATGGACAAATTTGGGAGTTAAAGCTGCCCCGCCAAGGATAACAGGAACGGTGATTCCTTTTTCATTAAAAACCTCTAGATTTTCCTTCATAAAAGCCGTCGATTTCACCAATAAACCGCTCATAGCGATACAATCGGCTTTATGTTCTTTGTAGGCTTCGATGATATTTTCTACGGGTTGTTTAATGCCCAAATTAATCACCCTATAGCCGTTATTGGTCAAGATAATATCAACTAAGTTTTTACCAATATCGTGAACATCCCCTTTAACCGTTGCGATAATAAAAGTCCCTTTGGCATTATTATCCCCCTCTTTTTTCTCCATAAAGGGTTCTAAAAAGGCAACGGCTGCTTTCATAGTTTGGGCAGATTGGAGAACAAAAGGTAACTGCATTTGTCCCGAACCAAATAATTCACCCACTACCTTCATCCCATCCAGGAGAAAAATATTAATAATATCGAGGGGTGGATAGTCCTGTAAAGCTTGCTTTAAAGCCTCTTCCAGTCCCAATCTTTCCCCATCAATAATATGCTGTTTTAAGCGTTCCTCCACGGGTAAATTAGCATTACTAGAGGGGTCTTTTTTAGTAGTTTTCCCCGCAAATAATTCGGTTAATTTGGTCAGGGGATCATAAACACATATATCGCCCTCAAAACGACGATTATCATAGATTAAATCCCGACAAATTTGCTGATATTCTGGTTCAATTTTTGCCAGAGGAAGAATTTTATTAGCGCTGACGATTGCGCCATCCATACCCACCTGCATCGCTTCGTGGAGGAAGACAGAATTTAATACCTGACGCGCTGCCGGATTCAACCCAAAAGAGATATTAGACACACCTAAAAGAATGTGACATTCGGGCAATTCTTGGCGAATTCGACGCATTGCTTCGATAGTAGCCTTGCCATTTTCTCGGTCTTCTTCGATACCGGTAGAAATCGGTAAAGCTAAAGGATCAAAAAAGATTTCGTAGGGAGGAATTCCGTATTCTATCGCCCCATAATAGGCCCGTTTAGCTATCTGGAATTTTTTCTCGGCAGTGCGGCCCATTCCTTCTTCATCAATGGTTCCAATTACTACCCCCGCGCCGTATTTTTTCGCTAAATCCAAGACTTGATAAAAACGCGGTTCCCCGTCTTCGTAGTTAGTAGAGTTGAGGATACATTTACCCCCCGCTACTTTTAACCCCGCTTCCATTTTTTCCCATTCGGTGGAATCTAACATTAAAGGTAGGGTGACATTATTAACTAAACGAGAGGCTAATTGGTGCATATCGCGCACCCCATCCCGGCCCACATAATCGACGTTGACATCGAGAATATGCGCCCCTTCTTTTACCTGCGCTTTCGCCATCGATACTAAACTATCCCAGTCTTCAACATTGAGCAGTTCCCGACATTTTTTAGAACCACTGGCGTTTAATTTTTCCCCGACAATCAGGAAAGAATTATCTTGAATATAGGGTTGGGTACTGTAGATAGAAGCGGCGGAGGGTTCATAATGATAATGACGAGATTTCGGAGTTAAACCCTGACTTAGTTCCGCTAAAGCTTGAATATGGTCGGGACGAGTACCACAACAACCGCCGATAATTTGTACTCCCAAATCTTCGATAAAGTGCATTAAAGCCATTTTTAATTCTACGGGAGTGAGGCGATAATGCGCTTGACCGCCGACATTTTCCGGTAAACCAGCGTTAGGAATACAAGAAACAATAAAAGGGGAATTTTCCGAGAGATATTTAATATGGGGTTTCATTAAATCGGGACCAGTGGCGCAGTTAAGTCCCAAAATATCAATTTTATAGGGTTGTAAAATAGAGACAACTGCGTTAATTTCCGTTCCTACTAACATCGTTCCCATGGTTTCCATCGTCACCGAAACCATGAGGGGCAATCGTTGACCTTTTTTCTGAAATACTTCTTCAATAGCATTTAAAGCCGCTTTAATTTGCAGGACATCCTGACAGGTTTCTACTAATAATAAATCTGCCCCGCCATCGTAGAGACCCTCTACCTGTTCCACGTAGGCATTTTTGAGCGTATCAAAGTCAATATGACCCAAAGTGGGCAGTTTTGTCCCCGGCCCCATGGAACCCGCCACAAAACGGGGTTTTTCGGGGGTAGAGTATTTATTAGCGCAAGCTTTGGCCAGTTCGGCGGCGCTTTTGTTGAGATAATAGGCTTGGTCGGCTAAATCGTACTCGGCTAAAACTATCGAGGTTCCCCCAAAGGTGTCGGTTTCAATCACATCCGCACCCACGGCTAAAAAGGCTTCGTGGACTTTGGCTACGGCGCTAGGTTTAGTATGGACAAGATACTCGTTACAACCTTCGTATTCTGCCCCACCAAAGTCTTCGGCCGTCAGATTTTGGCTTTGTAGGGAAGTTCCCATCGCTCCATCAAAGACGAGGACGGGATGCTTGGGACCGTTGAGATAGTCGAGAAAGGGGCTATTCATAGAGAGGTTGACTACTATAGTGTTTTGAAAGTTTATGCTTCATCGATCATCTAGGCTATCACAGAAGCCATGTCCTTAGTTTTTGACTGGTGTTGTTCGACTTTTTCGGTTAGGGTAAAAGATGCAGCAAATTGGAATCAGCGACGATGGGAAAGATTAATTTATTGGTCACTGCCACCTCTAAGGATTGGATAGAACAGGCAATTAATAATTTAGAGATCATTCTACTCGATCATTCCCATTGTGAGCGAAAAGCGGCAGGAGTGGCCTTAAATCTCATGTTTCGTTATCCTTCCTACGCTTCCCTCGTGCGGAAATTGACAGCGATCGCCCAAGAGGAATTAGAACATTTTGAACAGGTCAATCAATGGTTAGATAAATGGGGAATTCCCCTCGCTCCCTTAAATTCTCCCCCTTATGGTGCTAAATTAAAAGCCCAGATTCGTCACCAAGAACCCGATCGCCTTTTGGATTCTCTGTTAATATCAGCTTTAATTGAGGCGCGTTCCCACGAAAGATTAGGTTTATTGGGAGAGTATTGTCCTGATCCTCAATTAGCTCAATTTTATCGCGGTTTAATGGCTTCCGAAGCGCGTCATTATGGTATTTATTGGCTATTAGCAGCGGATTATTTTGAACGGACAGCGATCGAGCAACGTTTAGAAACCCTAGCGGCGATCGAAAGTGAGATTTTAGCCAATCTGCACCCGGAACCTCGTATTCATAGTTGATTGCACTAATAGGAACAAACCCTATCTAAATTACTCGTTCAACTCAATTTCTCTTTTGGAAAAGGGTAAATCTTGATTGATTGCCTCGATTTCTTCCTGTTCCATTTGATTAATTTCTTGGATATAGTTGCGGAGAATTTGAGTCATTTTGCCATGATAAAAACGGTGTAAACTATGATTAGCAGTAGCGGGAAAACCCCGTCTTTTTTTGTGTTGTCCTCCCGCTCCAGGGTCAAACATGGTAATACCTTGACTAATTGCCCAATCGATCGGTTGATAGTAACAAGCTTCAAAATGTAAACAGTCGTACTCTTGAAAACTGCCCCAGTAACGACCATAAAGATTAGTATCTTTGCGAATACAAAAAGATAAACCCACCGGTTTAGTATCCTTTTCATTTTGGTAGGCAGTAATCAAAACCACTCGCTGACGATAATTCGGATATAATTGTTCAAAAAATTTCTGTGTCAGATATTTACTTCCCCAGTAAAATTTATCACAGGTACTGCTATAAAACCGATAAATTAACGGGAACAAATGATGGGGAATTTCTTCAGCGGCCAGAGTTTTAATAATTAACCCCGCATTAGTCACCGCTTTCCGTTCCCGTTTAATGTTGCGGCGTTGATTAGCATTAAAAACCGTCAGATAATCTTCAAAACTTTGAAAACTTTTGTTATTCCAAATATAACTATGATGTAACCAGGGAGTAAAGCCAAAATTTTCTATTAAAATTCGCCATTGGGGATCCACAAAAAGAAAATGACAACCCGACAGATTATTTTGATCACAAAAATGATCAATTGCCGCTATCATTAAAGCAGTAATCTCCAGTTCATTTTCCCCCGGAGCAATTAAAAAACGATAACCTACCGCCGGAGTAAAAGGGGTCATTCCTAACAGTTTTGGATAGTATCTAATCCCCAAACGATGGGAAAGATCTGCCCATTGGTGGTCAAAGACAAATTCACCATAACTATGACTTTTAATATACAAAGGAGCGGCGGCAATTAACTCAGCACCGCACCAAACTGTGAGATGAGCAGGTTGCCACCCCGTCCGTCCCGTGGCGCTGCCGGAAGTTTCGATATTATGTAACCATTGCCACTCTAGAAAGGGAGTAGTTAGGGGTTGAGCGAGAGCATCCCATTTTTGTTGGGGAATCTCACTCATTTTATCAATCCAAGCCACAGAATATTGAGGTTTAAGCTGTTCTACCATGGGACAAGATAAGTCAACCTTTTTATTTAAGGTAATCTAGTTTTGGGATTTGTGGGAATCTCGTTCAAGGGAATAATGTAGGAAAATTTCTGCTTCCACGGTTTCCATGCTCAAAAGTTGTAATTTTCTGGCAGAATCAGCCATAAATCCAGGGCCTCCCAGGGGAGTTGCCGCTTTATTGCCTCCTAACAGCAACGGACAAATGGTTAGATGGATTTCATCGATTAGATCTTCAGCTAAAAGAGAGGCAATTAATTCACCTCCTCCCAAAATCGCCAGCTTTTTGATACCTAGGGCGGTAAATTGACTAAAAATAGCTTTCCAATCCCCGCAGACTAAGACAAGCTCAAATAAATCCCGATTTTCCCATGCCGCCACTTTTTCCGCTGCCGTGATTAACCAGCGAGGGAAAGGCTGCTGAAAAAATTTCATCTGGGGATCAAGCTGGCCTGAGTGAGAACAAACGATCTGTATCGGCTGCGGGGATAATCCCCGTTGTTGACGGTATGCGAGAAAATCCCCATGACGGATAGGAAGACTGGTGTGATAAGCACGCAGGGTGTTAGCACCGAATAAAGCGGCATCCATGCGCGATAAATGTTGTTCTAGACGCATTTTATCGGTAGCAGAGGCAAATCTGGCCGCTGACTGGTAAGCGTCGGCAATTTTACCATCGGCACTCATGGCTAAAATAACGGTGGTGTGAGGATGATTCATGGCAAATGATGAGGGATATCACCGGGTCAGATTGGTGAATACGCTAGTATAGTTTGGAGTTTGATAGCAAGAATCAAACCGATTTCTGCCTATGTCTATCGGTCAATCCTCCTTTCGTCGTATTCTGCTCTCTCGCCTACTCCTAGTCAGTGTACCTGTACTACTGATGGGTGTTTATGTCACCTATCGTAAGGCGCGATCGGCTTTTTTGGAAACGGCCCGTCAAAATCTCACCGAAAGTGCCATCAGAAAAGCAGACAATATTGAGCAATCAATTCAATTTTTGCAGGTCAATCTGATCACTGCGGGGGAAAGTCTGGTTTTAAAACAGGGAACCTTAGCCGAAAAACAAGCTTTTTTACAACAATTCACTGCGCAGCTTCCTAATCAGATTAACTGTCTGGAATTAATTGATATTAAAACCAAGAAACCTTTATTAAGTCGAGCCTGTGAACCAGAAATTATCAAAGTTTTACCTCTGGAAAGATGGACAGAGAAACGGACTAGCTTTGCTGGAAACATCGAAAATATTTTAATTAAAAGTTTACCTCGACAACTTTTAACAAAATCTCCCAATAATAATCGTCAATTAGAATTAGTTTTTGCTGTTCCCATCTACGATAATCAAGGACAATTACAATCTAGTCTGATTCTGCAAACTTCTCTACTTTACCGTGAGAAGGTTTTACCCGGTTCTTTATCGGGTTATCCCGTGGTTATTTCTGAAAATGGTATTATTCTCGCTCATCCCTATTTTAATCGCATTGGTAGGCATATCAGTCAAGAAGCTGATGCGGAACGCCTCAATATAATAATCAGTAATGCTGTTAAAGGTCGGCAGAGATTTCTCCATTTATTTTCTTTCGAGAAAGATGGCAAAGAATTAGTCGCAGGTTATAGTTCCCTCCCCAGTCCAGTTACGGGAGAATCATCCCAAAAATGGATAGTTTTAGCCATTAGTTCCCTCTCCCAATCTCTCGCTCCTCTACAACAAATTTGGGAGGCAATTTTTTATCTGATTTCTGGTTTATTATTAGCTTATTTAGTAGCTATTGTACTTATTGCTAGGGATTTAGCTATACCTTTAGAAAAACTGCGAGATTATGCCTTAAATATTCAGAAAATTCCTTCCCAAAAGATTACACCACAAAATTTTAATATTAGAGAAATTAATCAGTTAGCCTCGTCCCTAGAGGAAATGCTCGAAAGGTTACGTCTTTGGGGAGAGGAAATAGTTAAGAGTCGGCAAGAAGCGGAAAATGCTAATCAATTAAAAAACCAATTTTTGGCTAATACTTCCCACGAATTACGCACCCCTCTTAATGGTATTATTGGCTCAATTCGTTGCGTTATGGATGGATTTTGTAACAGTGAGCAGGAGGAAAAAGAATATCTGCAACAAGCGGATAAGGCAGCCGTACATCTGTTGGAAATTATTGATGATATTCTCAGTATTGCTAAAATAGAAGCGGGCAAACTTTCTGTTAATCATGAACCAGTAGATTTACATCAAATTATCAATGAAGTTATTAATTTACAAACAGCTTCGCTGCAACGTAAGCACTTAAAATTTAATCGAATTTTGTGTCCAGAAAATCCCATAGTCTATACTGATCACACTAAATTTAAACAGGTAATTTTGAATGTTATTTCTAACTCAATTAAATTTACTGATACAGGCACAATTTCTTTAATAACTCGCCTAGAAAATACACAGGCTATTATTACTATAATCGATACAGGAATCGGTATAGACCCCCAGCAGCAATCAAAATTATTTCGCCCCTTTGTGATGATTGATGGTTCCACAACGAGAAAATTTAGCGGTACGGGTTTGGGATTAGCTATTTCTAAGAATTTTATGAAAATGATGGGGGGAGATATTACTATCTCTAGTCAAGGTCAAGGTTTAGGAACAACTGTGGAAATTATTCTTCCTCTGGTGGGGGAAAGAAAGCTTGATTCTCCCCCAGAGGAAAACTCATCTTTGCCGATTCTTCCCTCTCTTAAAAGCTAAAATATCTCTATTTAATTTCTGTAATTTATGAGGAATTTAGTTTATAATTCCTCTAAACTTTCTCTAGGCAAATTAACCACCTGATAAGCACCAAAAACCTCGATCGCATCGGTATAATTGGTTAATTCTTCTAAAGTTGCCGCGATTAAATGCTGTTGATCTGGATTAATTTCTAGATCAATAAAAAATATGTATTCCCCTAAAGATATTTTAGTTGGTCGCGATTCGATCCGAGATAAATTAAGCTGACGTTTGGCAAAAACTTCTAAAGGTTTGACTAAAGCGCCGGGTTGATCTAAAACTTGAAAAGCGAGGGACATCCGCTCACCTTGGCGATGAGAAGTTAAAGCCATGACCCAAAAACGGGTACAATTATCGGGATAATCATTAATTGGTTGTATTAATATTGGTACATTATAGAGTTTTGCCGCCCGGGGAGAAGCAATCGCGGCCGAATTAGCCTCTCGATCGAGAATTTGAATCGCTTCTGTGGTAGAATTGGTGGGAATAATCGGCACGTTAGGTAAATTATTTTCTAGCCACTTTTGACATTGGGCTAAAGCTTGGGGATGAGAATAAACGGTTTTAATTTCTGTTAGCGATTGCCTAGGAGATAGAAGTGCATGGGAAATCGGTAAAACTAATTCTTGTTGAATCTGTAACCCGGGTAATTGCCATAAAGCATCAAGAGTCATTACCACACTTCCTTCGGTGGAATTTTCCACCGGGACCACTGCTAAATCGGCCTGATTTTGGACAACCGATCCCAGGGCCAAGGCAATGCTAGGATAGGGTATTAATTGACGAGGCTGGGGTGGTAAACTATTAGCAAATGCTAAAGCAGCTGTTTCTGAATAGGTTCCCACCGGCCCCAGATAAGCGATCTTTACAGTCATTTAGATTATCCCCGCAAGCAATTTTTTCTAGCTATTACAGCCTTTCTCATAAATATCAAGTATAACCTAATTCAACCACAGTTTTCAGTTGATAATTGGGTAAAGGAGCAATATAGTAGGGAACCTTTTTAGCTAACTCTAGGGTACAGGTAATTTTTTTAACTTGGCTTTTACCGCCCAAAAATTTACAATCATAACTAGCATTGTGAAAAACCTTTTCTATCCGGTCAACCAGCATGATTTTAGTGATAAAATAGTTAGTAAGAGCGGGTCGATCAAGAACATCCAAAATTGTCACCCGCTCACCCGTTAAGTCCGTGGAATCAGCCAGAATTTGAATCAGAGACAAACGGGGAGTCTTGCTATTGTAATCGGCTACTTCCGTATCTAACCAAAGAATGGGAAAATGACAAAAGTGATCGATCGCATTCCTAATAGCGTCGGATTCCGTTAAATAAGGCATGGTTGCAGAGGCTGAAAAATGTATCAAAAAATCTTGATAGCAGTAGATTTATCAGAGATGGGGGAGAGTGTCTTTAAGGAGGCTGTATCCTTAGCCAGTAAGTACGAAGCTAACCTTCTACTACTGCACGTCCTTTCCCCTGAAGAAGATTATAGCCCTTTACCGATTCCGCCCAATTTAGCCGATATTTACCCCGCCCAGGGTAATGATCTCACTCTCGATTTTTGGCGGCAACAATGGGAAGAATTCGAGCAGAAAGGGGTAGAAATGTTGCAAAAAAGAGCTAATCAGGCGGGAGAAATGGGTGTTAAGGGAGAATACCGGCAAATTTACGGTCATGCAGCCAAAACTATCTGTAAAGTGGCGCGAGAGGAAAATATTGATTTAATTGTCATTGGTCGGCGTGGGCGATCGGGTCTAGGAGAGTTATTCTTAGGTAGTGTGAGTAACTATGTTCTCCATCATGCCCCCTGTTCCGTCTTAATTGTTCAACATCGTCAGGGCTAAAAATTCCTGTCAGCGATTCCCCCCTAAAATCCCCAAACGATTAAAAGGAAAAAAGCGAAAAACCGCCCTACCAATCACGTTATTTTCCGGTAAAAACCCCCAGATATGGGAGTCATTGCTATTATTGCGATTATCTCCCATGACAAATAAGTTATTTTGCGGCACAAGCAAAGGCATTAAATTATATTGAGGGGATTCGAGAATATAATCCTCTGACAAGGGTTGATTATTCAGGTAAATTTTGCCCTCCTTGACAGCAATCACATCCCCTGCTGTGGCAATCACTCTTTTAATAAAAGCTTGGTTCTTTTGATATCCCTGTAATTGTAATTGTACCGGCGGTTCAAAGACGACGATATCCCCCCGTCGAGGAGGATGGAAATCGTAGGAAAGTTTTTCCACCACTAAGCGATCGCCCTGTTCTAAAGTGGGTAACATAGAATCGGAGGGGATAAAACGAGGTTCAGCCACAAAAGTGCGGATCAGTAGGGCTAAAACTAAAGCTATAGTGATAATTTGCAGATTTTCTCGAATAGAAGCCCAAAAACTCTTAGATTTGTCCTTATTAATTTCTTGCTCTTGCATTATTGCCCAGATGATGGTTGATGTAACTTAGCTTTCGCTTGCTGCCAGAAAACCGTTAATTCCTCTAGTGTATAGTCATGGAGAGGCTTTTCTGCCACAGATTCCACTAGGGAAAAACGTTGAATAAAACGCAGATTAGTCTCTTGTAAAGCGATGCTGGGGTCCAAATCATACCAGCGAGCAAGATTGACAATAGTAAAGAGTAAATCGCCTAATTCGGCCTGTTGATGCTCTTTATCGCCCGATTCTAGGGACTCTTGCCATTCTGCTAACTCTTCGCCGAATTTTTCCCAGACTCCTCCGATATTTTCCCACTCAAAACCGACTCGCGCCGCTTGCCGAGAAATTTTCATTGCCCCCATCAAGGGTGGTAAAGTTTGGGCATAACGGGTTAATTTGCCGCTAATAGTCGGGTCATTTTTTTCCTCAGCTTTGATTTTCTCCCAATTTTGACGCACCTGTTCAGGATTTTCTAGGGATAGCTCCCCGAAAACGTGGGGATGACGACGAATTAATTTATCGGTGATGCCTCTAGCCACTTCTTCTAGGCTAAAATTACCCTCATCACTGGCAATTTGGGCTTGTAAAACCACCTGCAGCAGTAAATCGCCTAATTCCTCGGCAATGGCAGTTTTATCACCGCTTTTAATCGCCGCTACCACCTCATAAGCTTCTTCGATAACGTAGGGAATCAGGGTTTCCGGGGTTTGGGCTAAATCCCAAGGACAGCCGCTTTCTGGATCTCGTAAACGGGCAACAACGCTGATTAAATGGTTTAATGCCGCTAAGATGGCCTTGTAACTGGGATTGTCGGTTTCTGGAAGGCTAGACATCGATTTTTTCCGGTTTTCTGGCCCATTATACCAGTTAGTTATCAGTTATCAGTTATCAGTTATCAGTTATCAGATGTGAGTTTTCAGTTAACTGATCACTGTTTACCGATCACAGCAAAAAAGCTTTTATTTCCCTATCTTCTAATATTCAGTTACAGCCTTTCTCATAATTTGATATCGACGACCGGCGACCGACTCCCCAAAACGAAAACTTCGTACCTCACCATTCAGATAACTGCTTTAGTTCAATAATGATGAAAAAACCCGGGGAAACCCGGGTTGCACTAGCTTGGAGTGTGTATAATCAACCGATAAGGCAGTTGAAAACTTAAATAAATCTAAATAGAAAAAAGATAAGCAATTCCACTGTAAGAAAATCAGATTTAATGAACTACTCCGCAAGTTAGGGGACAAGAAGCATAAACAGCTTGATGAGAGGTTTTTACCTCACCGTGTAACCAGTGCAACCAGCTAACTTCATGGGGATGAACACCTTTTGCTGTTAATAAAGCGGCACTAATTAGGATAGCCAAAATGTTAATACCAATAATCATTCCCGCCACTAAAAGCACGGAACTAACCGGTAAAACTGACTGTAAGACAATCGCAGACAATGCCCCCACTGTCATCATTAATACTACTAAAGGAAATCCCACTACTAATAAACAGACAGTGAGGACGAAACTCCAGAGAAGAAAGCTTTTTAGCATTGCTAAAGAAACGTGGCCCCAGTTATTTCTTGCGGTTAATTGCATCTTTCTGACCTCTTACAAACTTGGTGGTCTAACTTTTCTGCACGTCGGCTCAAAGTTGATGAAAACCAGTATAGGAAAAACACCGAGGAAAATGAGCTATTCGCAATATAAATTTACAATCATCGCCGATCATCTATGTTATGTGTATCGAACTATTACAAAAATCGGCCAGAGGTATCGAAAACTTTACAATCGGTTTTCCTTGATCCCCAATCCAGTTTCCTACTGAAATCCTTGATCCCCGTCGATAATCCTTTTTTGTCTCCCGGTCCTCAGATTTTTCCTCGTCTCTTTGTAACAAATATTTACAATTACTTCTAGAATTCTCAGAAAATAGGTGGACGACAGTAACCAGTAATCAGTCACCAGTAATCAGTAAACTGAAAACTCGCATTTGTCATAGAATTGACATCTGGCTGTTATAGTCCTGACAAATCAGAGTTATATGCTAGAGTTAATCCAGCAAAGGAATAAATTATTTCCCCTAGCCCAGCTTTCCTCAAGCTTCCCACACAGGGTCTAGGGGAAGTTTATTTTTCTGCCATGGAGGAAAACCGCTACCTAGCCCGAAAAGAAATTTTTTCTAGAACTTGACAAGCCTTGACAGCAGGGAAGACAGTCAGGCAGACTGACCTAAACAGGTTTTTGGAGCGAAAATATAGTTTCTTGCCTTTCTGTCTCCCTAAACACGGTCTTAGCTCTGATGACGAGCATAATCATCCTGAAAACGCACTATATCATCCTCTCCTAAATATTCCCCATTCTGCACTTCAATTAATACCAATTTGATCACCCCGGGGTTTTCCAGACGGTGAGCGGTACACTGCGGCACATAAGTGGACTGATTGGCTCCGAGAATTTCTTCGTTATCTCCACAGGTGACTTTTGCCGTCCCCGAAACGACAATCCAGTGTTCACTGCGATGGTAGTGCATCTGTAAACTGAGACGATGACCCGGATTCACTTCAATCCGCTTGATTTTATAACCAGGACCCTCCTCTAGGGTGGTGAAGGAACCCCAGGGCCTAAATTCTGTTGCTGCCGATTCTACGCTCGAAATAAGCTGAAATGGTGCCACATCTTGGGCTGCGATCATTATATTATGTCTCCATTGCTAGGTCTGATCTTAGTCCAAGATAGCAGCAAAAACCCTAGATGGCATCTAAATCAGTGATCAACTGATCACTGATTCACTCTTCGTCGCTGTTGAGAATACGGGGAACCCGGAAATAATCCCCTTCTGGGGCCGGCGATTCCTGCACTAAGACCTCGTGATCGGGATAAAGTCTATTACTATCAGTGCGAGTGATATTTTGAATCTCGATCGCTCGCGTGGTGGGTAGCACATTTTCTGTGTCTAATTCGCTTAACTGCTCGAAATAATCAAGTATCCCGCTTAATTGCCCCGCAAATTGTTCTTCTTCAGCGGTGGTAATTTCTAAACGGGCTAAATGGGCGATTTTTTCAACTGTAGCTCGATCGATCATGGGAGGAATGGGGTGTGGGGTGTAGGGTGTGGGGTGTGGGGTGTGGGGTGTAGGGTGTGGGGAGAATAAATAAAAATGATCTCCCCTCTCCCGTCTCCTAACGATCGACTCCTCAATTTAAAAGAAAACATCAATTTCCGATCGCCCGGTAATTTTCAGCCAGTTTTGGGCTTCAATGTAGTTATTGGGGGCCAATCGGATGGCTTGTTTCCAGTATTCTGCCGCCTTGTCGTAGAGTGCTTCTGCTTCGGCCTGTTGTCCGTCTTCTCTGGCTTTTTCCCCTTGAAAATGGTAAATAACGGCGATATTATTCAAGGCGGAGGGCATTCTGGGATTAAGTTGGATAGCTTCTTCGTAATATTCCAGAGCCTTTTCATGCTCGCCATTACTAGCGTGGATAATACCGATATTGTAGAGAATGTAACTGCGATCGTTAGGATCTTCTTCTAATGTTAAAGCTTCATAGTAATTATCGAGGGCTTCGGCGTATTCGCCGTCAGCTTGGGCAGACATCCCATCGCGGTAATAAACAAAGGCTTCCTTGGCTTTTTTATTGGCGGGCAGTATCTTTAAAATGATATCCGCCATGACGGTAAAAGATTTATCAATAAAGTTATCGTTACGTTGAGTGCGTGGCATAGTTAGGTCGAGTAGGCGATCGAGATGACTATCTACCTTTATAGCACTCGCGGGCAATTCAATGGCTGTTTTTCTAGTTTTTGCTGCCAGGATGACGCGACTTCAATCGAGATTTTGAGTAAGTAGGCTGGACTTTGGGAACGAAACCCAAGAAATACCCTGTTATGAGATTATCGTGTCATCCAACCTACTATCTAAAGATTAAATTCTTTTTCTCAAACCAACACCCGCTAAGCCTAAGCCCAATAGAGCAAGGGAGGCAGAAGGTTCGGGGATTGATTTAAATGCAATCTCATTGAAGCCAACACGTTGTGCCTGACCATAGTTGCTGGTGATATTCAATCTAACATGAGTGGCCTTGACTAGGCTAAAATTGACTACTTCTGGACCACTAGCAGTAGTACCTCCTTTTAGGAAGGAGCCAGTCCATAAACTAGAGAAATTAGTTCCGTCGGTGGAGTATTCAAGGTTTGCGTCTTTAACTCCCATGGGATTAGAAATAGTTCCAGAACTAGGACCAGTTATATTCCAGAAACTAAATCCAATCAGATCAGTGGGGACAGCACCGAGCTGAAAAGTAATGCTGAGAGGATTAGTTGGACTGGGAAGGGGTAAGGCTGTCGTTGCGCTGTTTGTCCGCCAAGCATTAGTAATAGCCGAGAGAGCGTGTGTTCCCCCCAGACTTGGTTTGTTGCCGGGCAACCCGCTCCCATTGATGACATTGTCTACTGCCCAATTCTGGGTGAGATTGGGGCTCGTAGCCGAGATGGTGACGCCGGTAATCAGTTTGCTAGCTTGGGCGTTTTGTGCCACGCCTAGCATTAGTCCGAAAGTGGCAGTGGATAACACAAGTGATTTAGTAGTTAGTTTCATCATGAAATCTACTCAAGAAGATAAAGTTAAGTAAAGCCAAGCGGATATGGAATATCCTCGCACATCTTATTCGCTTTTTTTCCTCTCGTCTGTTACTTTTGATACAGTTTTTCAATTTTTATTATGTTACTGAAGGAGAACGGATGCGGAGACACTGTCCCGTGGTGTTGCCAGCTTTGGTGTTAGGGTTTATGTCTCCACCGTCGTGGGGTAGCGATGGACAGTTGTATTATAATACAAAGCCGTCCTCAAGGGACGGGGTTTCACACCTAAAAATTTCGATGAGATTCTGGCATTGTGGTTTTGCTATTGTCCCCATCGGAGAATAAATTATCGTTAAACAGATCATCGAGGGGAAATTCTTCGTCAGAAGGCAGTGATTCTAGATCACTCACTCCCGCATCATCCCACATACTAAAGAAATCTAGTTCTTCTTGGTTGCTGAGAACAGATTGGCGGTTAGATTCAACTTTAGGAGTTTCTTCAGCAAAAGGCTCGAATAGTTCGGGGCTATTGCTGTCAGTAATATCGGCAAATAAGTCATCTAGAGAATTTGGGGCAGCGGCGAATTTTTCCGAGTCAGTGGCTAATAAATCAGAGAAACCCGTGTCACTGTCAAGGGTTTCTTGACTGTAGATCTGATCGTAATTACCCGATAATTCTTCTAGGCTACCGATCATTCTAGTTTCTTCTTCTTCGCCAAACCTATCCATCTCAGGAGTGAATTCTGCTGCCAAGTCTAGATTTTCCTCAGTGATAAAACCATCAAGAGGATTGATTGCACTGGAGAATTCTGGTTCATAAACTGTGGCTTCTAGCAGCGTTTCAGGAGCAAATTCCGTTTCCAATCCTAGGGTTTCTTCGGTGATAAAACCATCAAAAGGATTGATTTCTTCCCCAAGTTGGATTGTTTGGGTGGCGTTTTGTAGTTCTAACAGTTGGCTTTGATAACCCTGTTCTAGTTGTTGAATTTGCGACTGATAGCCCTTTTCTAATTCTAGAATCTGCGCCTGTTGACTTTGACGCAGAGCTTCCATTTCTGCTTGCTTGCCGTCGATAATCTCGCGAATTTGACTTTGATAGCTTTGGCGCAATTCCTCGATTTTAGTTTCGTATTCCTGTTCAAGTTCCTGAATTTGGGTTTTATAGGCAACTTCCATGGCTTGAACTGGATTTGCGCTGACTGCCTCTTGTAAAAGTCTTTGGCTGTCTTCTAACTCTTTTTGCAATTTAGCTACTTCTTCTCTATGGGTGGCTTCGATATTGCCAATTCCTTCTTGGGAGAGTTCGAGTCGTTTTAACTGTCCTTTGGTATCTTCTAACTCCGCTTCGGTTTCACCTAAATCCGCCCGAATTTTCTCCTGTTTTTGCAGTGCTTCCCTGATTTTTCCCTGTTGCAGGGCATATAAAGCCCCACCCCCGATCGCACCTCCACCGACAAAACCGATTAAAATATCGACGATACTCATTATGGGATTCCTCCTCTAGGAAAATTTACTTCTAATATGCCCAATCTCAGACGATAATTGACAAGGGGCAAAGTTGGTCAGTGTTTTCCGCTGCTCTCGCTGCCGATTGCTTTTGATTGTGGCAGCAATTATCGGAAAAAGAAAGAAAATATTAAGTTTTCTCTCGGTAAATATGGTGAGGTACAAAGTCTCTGGTTTTAGGGAGTCGGTTGTCGATGCTAAATCCTGTCACACCGCATCGGTGTTTGGCAAGACATTTCACTGAGGCTGCATTTCCCGATAAGCTTGATAAACGCCGCGCACGTTGTACCGATTGAGAAAAATGCGGGCAATTTCTAGGGCTAATTGCGGTTTACCTCGATCGATCAACCATTGTAACAGCGGGGAGAGGCTGCGTTCATTCAGAGTTCCGCCTAGGGAAAGTAAACCCCACAACAATCGGTGAATCCAAGTCATTTGAATCATCATCCGCACTTCCCAGGTGGGATGTTTTTGATAAAAAAGCACTCCCATTCGTCCCCGTTGAATTTCCTTATCGATGAGATTGGGAATTTGAGCGAGATTAAAGGGGGGATGCCAATGATAACCGACGGCTTCAGGACATTTAATTAATTTTAGTCCTAATTGCTTCAATCTCACCCCTAATTCCAAATCTTCCCAACCGTAGAGTTGAAACTGGGTGTCGAATAATCCCGCTGCTAATAACCATTTTTTAGCGATCGCCACGTTGCCAGTGGCAAAATAGGCGGCGGAGAAATCGGTGATTTTATAGGGTTCACTGGTGGGATGATCGAAGTTACAGGTATTAATGACGCTGCCGTAGGTAAATAAGCGATCGCTGCCAAGACTGGCTGCTCCAGCAGTTAAAGCGTCGGCGTGGGCTTGCAAAAAATTTTCTGTCACTACCAGATCGCTATCGATAAAAATGATTGTATCACCACGAGCTTTTTCTACCCCCAGATTCCTAGCGATCGCTGGTCCGCCGTGATCCTGTTGCCACAGTTGCAGATGGGGTAAATTGGCTTTTTGAGTTTCTAGCCAAGCGATCGTCCCATCGGTAGAGCCATCATCGACAAGGACTATTTCGTAGTTTTCCACCTTATTATCGGTTAAACGCTGATTTTCTAGGGCGAGTAAACATTTTTTTAAGATTGCTTGGCGATTGTAGGTAGGGATGACAACACTGATCAGCACGGGCATTCGGGGGTCAAGATTATCGTTTCAGCTTACCAAATAACCTAGGTTTCTTGATTAGACCTCCGGCAAAAATCAACAAACTTTATTCAGGAGGCAGGATTCAGGAGGCAGGATTCAGGAGACTATTTTTATTTATTCTCCCCATCTCCCCACACACCACACCCTACACCCTACACCCCACACCCCACCACCCCATCTCCCCATTTCCCCATCTCCCCATTTCCCTATCTCCCTATCTCCCTATCTCCCTATCTCCCCATCTCCCCACACACCACACCCCATACCCCACACCCTACACCCCACACCCCACACCCCACACCCTACACCCCACACCCTACACCCTACACCCCACACCCCATACCCCATCTCCCCACACCCCACACCAGATGTAAGGAACTCCGGGAGGAGGATTAAGGTCAACTGGGAACATTGATTTTAAAAAATCGGTGATCATGTTATCCTCTGAATGTGTTGTGTGAGGAAAGGAATCGGCCATGGTAGCGTCTCTATCGTATCAAAATGGGCAAAAAGCTCGATCGCATCCCCTGTTATCCTTAGGGGGTTTGATCGAATTACCGTCATCACCCCTGTTCGGCACGGACGGAATTCGCGGTCAAGTGGGAGAATTATTAACTGCCCCCCTAGCGCTACAAATCGGATTTTGGGCGGGACAGGTATTAAAAAATCAAGCTGGTGTCACCAAACCAGTAATTATCGGTCAAGATTCGCGTAATTCCAGTGATATGTTAGCTAATGCTATCACTGCGGGTTTAACCTGGGCGGGAATAGAAGTCTGGCAACTGGGATTATGTCCTACCCCCTGCGTCGCCTATTTAACCAGAGAAAGCGAAGCGATGGGGGGGATTATGATTTCTGCCAGTCATAATCCTCCGGAAGATAACGGCATTAAATTTTTTGACGGCAGCGGTTTAAAATTATCTGGCACTTTAGCAGGACAGATAGAAGCGGGTTTAAGAGGCAATTTAGAATTAGCAGATAAACCGGAAAATTGGGGAAAAGCGACTTTTTGTCCCGAATTAATCCAAAAATATTATCAAGCTGTGATTGATTCCGTCGGGACGGATATTAACCTATCGGGATTAAAAATAGTTTTGGATCTAGCTTGGGGGGCAGCTGTTAACCTAGCACCTTTAGTATTCCAAACCTTGGGGGCGGAAGTTATTTGCCTACACGATCGAGCCGATGGCGATCGCATTAACGTTAATTGTGGTTCTACCCATTTGGAAAGCTTACAGGCGGCGGTGATCAATCAGCAAGCGGATTTAGGGTTTGCCTTCGATGGCGATGCCGATCGAGTCTTGGCCGTGGATAGTCAAGGTAGAGTAGTAGATGGCGATTATATCCTCTATTTTTGGGGTCGTTCCCTCCTGGAAGCCGGACAGCTACCCGATGGGTTATTAGTAGCAACGGTGATGGCTAATTTAGGCTTTGAACGCGCTTGGCAAAAACTGGGGGGTCAATTCTTGCGGACTGCCGTGGGCGATCAGCACGTTCAGGCGCAAATGTGGGAAACTGGAGCCATGCTAGGGGGTGAACAATCCGGCCATATTCTCTGCCATCATTACGGAGTTTCTGGGGATGGAATGCAAACCGCCCTACATTTAGCGGCTTTAGTGCAGAAATCGGCGGTTTCCTTGGCTAATTTAGTCGATCATAGCTTTGTCACCTATCCGCAGATTTTACGCAATGTGCGGGTGGAAGATAGAGAAGTGCGACGTAATTGGCAGCAATGTGAACCTTTGCGGCGAGAAATCCGCCAAGCTGAGATAGCCATGGCAGAAAAAGGCCGAATTTTGGTACGAGCTTCCGGAACAGAACCGTTAATTCGGGTAATGGTGGAAGCAGAAACCTTAGAATTAGCCAGTTTTTGGACAGAAAGGCTCGTAGAAGCGGTCCGAAGCTATCTTTTGTAGTCGATCGAGGGGAACAGGGATTATAATGCCCTTAGCCTAGCCTAGCAAGGGATAATTATGACTGGACTAAGTATTGATCGCAAGAAAAAAAAGCATAAACAAGGGGAAACAAAAGCCGATAGTCGCCCGCCTAACATCAAGGAGAAACTTGCCCTCAAAAAAGAAGAAAGACAAAGTAAACAAAAGTTAACGGGGTTGATTGTTTTTGCTATTTGTGCAGCAATTTTGATCGGATTACCCCTCAGCTTATTATTTGATCCCAAGATAGGAGCTGCAGTAAGTTTAGCCTTAATTTTAGGAGTTTTCTCCTTTAGCTATCCTCGCACGGCTCTTTGGACATTTATTATCTATGTCCCCTTCACTGGAACTATTGTCTATTGGTTTGGGGGTAATCCAATCCTCCAGCTAAGTAAAGATATCTTTTATCTACCCGCTTTAATCGCCTTAGTTTTAGAATGTCGAAAAAAGCGATTACCGATTATTGTCCCGAAACAATTAGCTACAACCCTATTATTAATCTTTGTTTTCTGTGTAGTCTGTCTATTAGCCGTCAATTTACAGAGACAATTTCTGCCTACTTGTGATTCCGTGGCTGGGATGGCTATTTTTAGGGATGGCCGTTTGCGCGGGATTCCTTGTCGGCAAAGTGAGACTTTTCTGCAAGGACTATTAGGGTTTAAAGTTTTGCTAGGTTATGTACCCTTGATCTTCTGCACTTATTACTTGATCAAAGATAAACCCACCCTATTATTTTTTGGTCGTCTTTTGGTGACTTTAGTGATTATTTGTTGTGTCCTAGGACTAATGCAATACTGGATGCTGAAAACAGGCCGTTGTGTAGGAACTAGAGGCTATGTGGCTGATGCACTATTCAAAGCCACCTTAGAGGCAAGGTGTTTGGTCGGTGGGGGATTAGTCTATAGTCCAGAAGTAAATATGATCCGCCTACCTGGTACTTTTGTTTCCCCCTGGCACTGGGCTTGGTTTTTGGTCTCTAGTGCCGTAATTTGTTATGCCAGTGCCTTTAGTGAAATTTCCCAAAAATGGCGACTAGCAGCCCTAGTGGGTTTAACCCTAGTTTTTATTAATGCAGTGATATCCGGGCAAAGATTAGCTTTCTTTGCTGTACCGATAATTGTTGGTCTGCTGACGATTCTTACGGGACAAATCGCTAACTTAAAACGATTTTTGCCGATTATTTTTGGCGCCGCTTTACTCCTAGCTATCGGTTTTTCCTTCCTTAACCCCGATTTTGTCCAACAACGCTACGATAGTGCCATCAGCCGTTGGCAAAGCAGTCCACCCACCGCTTTTCTTCAAGAACAGTTGGATTTTGCTATCCGTAATCAGGGCGGTATTTTAGGGCGTGGACTTGGTGTGGCCACAGCTTCTGCTAGGGTTTTTGGTGATATTTCTTTCCTGGAAACCTATCACAGTAAAGTTTTATTGGAGTTGGGATACATTGGTTTTGCCTTGTACATGATATTCATGACCTATCTAGTTTATCTGGCTTTTCGCACCTATCTTTCCCTCAAAGATCCGACTCTGCGAGGTTTTGCTGGTAGTTATTCGGTTTTGCTGCTCTTTGTTGCCTATCTTCCCTATTGGTATGCCCTCGATACGGATCCTGTGGGGGTTTATTACTGGATATTTGCGGGCGTAATTTTTAAATTACCCGTGATTGAAAAACAGGAAAAAGAGGCTAAAATTCTAGCGGGAGAAACCGAAACAAAATCCTCCAAAAAGGGCTTAAATTTTAAACGCAAGGGTGTTTCTTTATCTTGAAATATGGGTGCTGGAGATTTCAGTTATCAGTTATCAGTTATCAGTTATCAGATGTGAGTTTTTAAGTGTGCGGTTTTCTACTGTCTTTTTACTGATTACTGTGGTTCTTCATTACTTGGTCTGGTTTGATCGGGGGGCATAAATCGACTAAATCCTTATCTGGCAAGAGACTTAATTGATTAGTTCGCTCTAGATCAAAAAAAAATTAACAAAAATCGCTAAATGCCTTTCTATATAAGGGTTACATACCTTATAACCCCCGTCCATTGCATAAGACAAACCGAAGAACCATTAAATAGAAGTTTTCTACTGTCTTTTTACTGATTACTGTTTACTGATCACTGATTACTGCTATGAATTTTCCCTCGATTTCTGTCATCATACCCACCTATCGACGTGAAGAACCCCTTAAAGATACTGTCGATGACCTACTCAAACAAGATTACCCCAATTTTGAGGTGTTAGTTATCGACCAAACCGCTACCCATAGCCTTGAAATACAATCCTATCTAGAAAATCTGGCTAATCAGCACAAAATTAGCTGGTATCGGCTAGATTGGGCGAGTTTACCCGGTGCCAGAAATTATGGAGTCCGTCGGACCCAGGGCGATATCGTTCTTTTTATCGATGATGATGTGCGGCTACCGGATAATTATCTCAAAGCACATAGTGAGAATTTTGTCAAGAATCCTGAGATAGGTGTAGTGGCCGGTCGAGTATTCGATCGCATGAAATTGGGTGACTCCCAAAAAATGGTGACAGATACCAGCAAACCCTACGAAATCGACTTTTTACCCCCCCAAGCCATGGATCCCGGCATTGCTTGGTATTACATCGATCTTGTCCACACCACTAAACCCCAGCAGGTAATCTCGGCCCGGGGCTGTAATATGTCTTTTAGAAGGGATATATTTACTAAATACGGCATTTGGTTCGATGAACGCTTTCGTGGCAGTGCCGTGCGCGAGGAATCGGATTTTTGCTTAAGGTTACGCCAGACTCCCTATCATGTCTGGTACGATCCCACCGCTTATCTGGTTCATTTAGGGGAAGAAACCGGCGGCTGTCATGATATTAGCACTCGTTCTCTGAGTTATCAGACGACTTTTTATCATAATCACTTTCTGATGGCTCTGAAAAATCTCACTCCCAGGCAACAATTGCGACTCTATGCTAAATTATTTGACTGTCACGTTCTTGGCAATCCTCCCTGTAATAAGGGTGGTTCCCCGATTAAAATCCTTTCTAGGGGAATTTTTTATGGTTTAGGTTTTCTGGATGCTCTGAAAACTCAAGTTAAGTCCCTCTGGAATGATGGCCAAATTTATACAAAACTAGATAATCTATGAGAATTTTAGTCGCTAGTCATACCTATGTCGTTGATCTCAACTGTGAGAAACTGCGCTCCCTGACAAGATTAAATCCCAATATTGAGGTTACTATTGTTGTTCCCCAACGTTGGCAACCGGGAGGAGTCCAAAATAAAATCATTGAAAGTCAACCGAAAATAGCCGATAATTTCCGAGTCATTCCTATCTCTAATTTTAGCCAGAATAACCAATCTTTATTAACTTTTGGCACTGATATAATTCCTTTATTGCAAAAATTTAGACCCGATATTATTCAGGTAGAACAGGGTTCTAAATCTCTCGGTTATGCACAATTTATTACTCTGAACCGTTTCTTAAATCTACGAGCTAAAAATGTATTTTTTACTTGGTGGAATCTTCCCTATACTCCTAAATTTCCCATCTCTTGGTTAGAAGCTTATAACCTGAAAAATACCGATGGTTTAATCGCTGGTAATCAGGACGGAGTAGATGTTTTAAAAGAACGGGGTTACAGGGGTAAATACACCGTTTTACCACAATTAGGCGTGGATGAAGTTCTTTTTTCCCCCAGCGAGCAACCCGATTTAGCCCGATCTTTAGGCATTGAAAGCGATGAATTTGTGATTGGTTTTGTCGGTCGTTTTGTGGAAGAAAAAGGCATTCTAACGCTGATTAAAGCTGTAACTAAATTAACAGGTAACTGGAAATTATTACTGTTAGGTCGGGGCATCTTGAAAGATAAAATAGTCAGCGAAGCTACAGCCGCAGGAATAAGCGATCGCTTGATGATAGTGGAAAGTGTTCCCCACGATCAAGTAGTTAATTATATTAACCTGATGAACACTTTAGTTTTGCCTTCAGAAATCACCTATCAGGTCAAAACTTTAACGGCCGTCGGTTGGAAAGAACAATTCGGTCATGTTTTAATTGAAGCTATGGCCTGTCAGGTTCCTGTTATTGGTTCTGATTCAGGAGAAATTCCCTTTGTTATTGCTGATACGGGGTTAATTTTTCCCGAAAAAGATGGGGAAGCACTGGCTAAATCTATACAAACTCTCTTAGATAATCCCAGCTTCGCTCAAGAATTAGGCCAGAGGGGTTATCAGAGAGTAATGACCAATTATACTAATAAAGCCCTCGCTCAAAAACAATTGGATTTCTATCAACAATTACTCCTTCGGTGATGGGGAGATGGGGTGTGGGGTGTGGGGTGATGGGGTGTGGGGAGAAAAAAGCTGATAACTGATCACTGATAACTGATCACTGATAACTGATAACTGGTTATGAACCATTCTTGACACCCCCTAGTCTAAAGGGACAAGTAGCTAGGGGTGAGGGGAATGATCGAGGTGATAACCGAGAAGCAAAAAAGTGTGAGCGATCGAGAGTTAATTTTAAAATGTCAAAGGG
This sequence comes from Microcystis sp. M049S2, assembly GCF_020245625.1. Taxonomy (NCBI): domain Bacteria; kingdom Bacillati; phylum Cyanobacteriota; class Cyanophyceae; order Chroococcales; family Microcystaceae; genus Microcystis; species Microcystis sp. M049S2. The sequence goes on from NZ_JADBUN010000012.1 coordinate 33,008, forward strand.
GTGATCGGGGTGCTTTTCGTCACCTTTACCGTCTTTATCAACCAAAAATCCGCTCTACTCTCTATCAACTCTGTGGACGGGAATTCCTAGAGGATTTTGTCCAAGAGGTCTTTTTAAGAGTGTGGCACGGGTTGCCGAAATTGCGTTCACCTGAATACTTTTCCACTTGGGTTTATCGGATCACTTGGAATGTGGCGATCGATGGTCGGCGACAATTAGCCAAAAGACAAATGAGGATCGCCAAAAGCACTGATGAGGAAAACTCCCTTGATAGCGAATCCCGTCCCCAAGATAGTCCCGATTTGATGCAACTGCATTATGAGGAAGTGGTCCGACAAGGGTTGGAAATTCTCAGTTTAGAACATCGCGCTGTCCTTGTCCTTCACGATCTAGAGGACTTACCCCAAAAGGAAATCGCTCAAATCTTAGAAATTCCCCTCGGTACCGTGAAATCACGTCTTCATTATGCGCGTAAAACCATGGGTCAATTTTTGCAAAAACAAGGAGTTCTCTAATGTCCCCAGAAGATGACAAAGTGGTTAATTTTCTGCGTCGCTATCGTCCATCGCTGCCACCTCGACCGATAGATGAAGAAGAACAGTTAATGCAAATGATTAGGGAAGAAAAGCCAGTAAATTTCCCAAAATTGCCCCCTTTATTGGGGTGGATAACTGGTATTACTGCCTTATCTGTGCTGATTTTTGCTTCCTATCGTTGGTCCGATCCTCATCCACAACTGAGCCAAATTTCCGACGAGCAGTTAGAAGCTTTTTTAGTGGAAAGTTGGAACCATAGCATCGCTCCACCGATTGCTGCTTCCAGCGTTTATAGTTCCCCTTGGATGAGCTTAAACGAGCCTCAACTCACCTATTCTACCTATAATCCTTAATTTCTTTGTCAAGGTCAATTATGTACTTTTCTACCGTCTCGATTCTCGGCACAACCATGGTTTTAACTCTGGCCGCTAACTTGGCCCCAAGTGCCACTGTGCTATCCTATCCCCAAGATGGTCTATTTATTGCTCAAACTAGCTCTCCCCAGCGTCCTGAAAATCGTCCCCGTGGGATGAATAATTCTAGAGAAGGACTAATTGAACAATTAAACCTTACCGATGAGCAAAAGTCGAAAGTTGCCGCTATTCGTCAGAAATATCAGGAAAAAACCAAACAGTTGCGAGAAACCCTGAGAAGCAACGAACAAGAATTAAATAGTTTATTATCGAATAATGCCTCCGATCGAGATATCCGTGCTAAACATCAGCAAATCTCTCGCAATCGCCAAGAAATGAGTAACCTGCAATTTGAAAGTTTTTTAGAAATTCGCCAAGTGTTAACTCCCGCTCAAAGAAAGGAATTTTCCCAGTTAATGCAAGAACGTCGCGCTAATTCCCGCAATCGTGGACGACAATAATTCCTATCAGTTCGGATTAAGATCGAGTTTGATGGCGATACATTAGAAAAACGGAAAGGATGGGCAAGTAACCCATCCTCAACTTATCATTTACTAATAAATTATCGTTTCCAAGTGACTTTTGGTAGGATATGATTCATATCTACCCGATTTTTATACTTGGTGGCGAAGTTCAAGAGGGAATCGAGGAGAGAATCGGAGAGATAGTGAGGTTGTAGGCCTAGATCGAGTAATTTTGTGTTTTTAGCGTTAAAATAATGTTCCTCTAACTCGATGCGCGGGTTGTCAAGATTGTTAATCTCCACATTTAACCCTAATGCAGAACCAGCTTTTTTCACCATCAGTGCCAAGTCACCGACGCTAAACAGTTCGGTAAATTGGTTAAAAACGCGAAATTCCCCGGATTGAGCAGGATTAGCGATCGCTAATTCCAAACAACGCACGGTATCGCGGATATCTAAAAATCCTCGCGTTTGACCACCTTTACCGTACACTGTCAGGGGATGACCGATCGCCGCTTGAATACAAAAACGGTTTAAAGCAGTACCAAAAACCCCATCGTAATCAAGACGGTTAATTAACATCTCATCCATTCCCGTTTCTTCGGTGAGGACTCCATAAACCACCCCTTGATTGAGATCTGTGGCTTTTAAACCCCACATCCGACAGGCAAAATGGATATTATGGCTATCGTGGACTTTGCTGAGATGGTACATACTACCGGGCTGTTTGGGATAGGGTAAAGTATCCTTACGACCGTTATGTTCGATCGTGATGTAGCCTTCTTCAATATCTATATTCGGTGTGCCATACTCACCCATGGTCCCCAGTTTCACTAGGTGCGCTTCGGGAAATTCCTCTTTCATCGCGTAGAGGATGTTTAAATTGCCAACCACGTTGTTAACTTGGGTTAAAACCGCGTGTTCGCGATCGATCATGGAGAAGGGTGCAGATCTCTGTTCTCCGAAGTGAACAATGGTGTCTGGTTGAAACTGTCGCAGGGATTGAATCAGAAAGTCGTAGTTATTAATATCCCCGACAAAAAGATCGATCGATTTTCCCGTCAGATCTTGCCAGCGTTGAATCCGATGAGATATGGGTGCGATCGGTGTTAAGGTATCGCAGCCTAATTGTAAGTCCCAATAGCGACGAACTAAACTATCAAGTATGCCTACTTCGTAACCTCTATTTGATAGATGGAGTGCCGTTGCCCAACCACAATAGCCGTCTCCGCCAATAACCAAAACTCTCATACAATATCTGTAAAGTTTATATACTCGTCTTTGGTAACTCTAGCAGTTTTGTGTCACGCTTTACCAGCTTAATCCCCCTGAACATAGCGGGGGTGTGGGGTGTAGGGTGTGGGGTGATGGGGAAATGGGGAGAATCAATAAAGGTAGTCTATTGACAACTGATAACTGCTCACTGATAACTGATAACTGATAACTGATAACTGATAACTGATAACTGATGAGGGTGTTCTAGAAAACTTGACAAGGGAACGGATTATAGGGAAACTCAGCTTGTAATCGGTGGGCTTTGCTGACGAGAAAACAAAAGCCAAAAATCTAGATAAAAAGCAGTTTTTTCGGTAAATCAAGGACTATCTGCTTTTTTACTTTTTACTTTTTACTTTATTACTTGATCTTATGCGTTGGCAAGCTCGGCAAAAATCTTCCTTTTCTTTCCTTCCCCTATACGGATTTTTGGCATTTATCGTCACTTGTCTGATTATTTGGGCAATTTCTTTCTATCCTCGTTCTAATGCTCTGGTGGGGGGTGATTATCTTCCCGCACCTTTTAGGGAGTTTCAACCGGAATGCGCGGATTATGTCCTAGAAAATAGTTCCTTTAAGGATATATCGAGAATTTTTGACTGTAAAACCTATAAAAACATCTCTGATCGAGTGATTCTACCCCTATCTCTCCAAAAAAACGATATTAGTCTCGATAATTGGCAAAATAACTCGGCAACAGCGATCGAATTAGCACCCTGGCCGGAAATTCATCCCCGCGCTCAAGAGACAAAAGTGCCGATTTTAATGTATCACGACATTTTACCGGAAAAAGAGGTATTTTTTGACGTTACTCCCGCCGAATTAGAGGCACATTTTCAGTTTTTGCAGGAAATCGGGGCAACTCCGATCAGTATCGATTGGTTAATTTCCCATCTGCGGACAGGTATCCCCCTTCCCGCTAAACCGGTTTTATTAACTTTTGATGATGGTTATGGGGGACATTACCAGTATGTCTATCCTTTATTGAGAAAATATAACTATCCCGCCGTTTTCTCGATTTATATCAATAAAATGACTCAAAAAACCGGCCGAACCAGTGTCACTTGGCAACAACTCCAGGAAATGGCCGCCGATCCTCTAGTACAAATTGTCTCCCATAGTGTCAGTCATCCCCGGGATTTAAGGTTATTATCCGATGCAGATTTGGAGCAAGAAGTCAAGCAATCGAAACAAATCTTAGAAAAAGAATTGGGCATTCCCGTTAATTATTTCACCTATCCGGAAGGTAAGGCGGACGATCGAGTGAAGGAATTCGTCAAAAAAGCGGGTTATCGGGCGGCTTTATCGATGAATGACCTCGATGAGCATTTTGCTGGACAATCCCCCGATTTACTCACGATTGGACGCTTTGGACAATCGCGCACGCGAGAAATTGTCCCGCAAGCTTGGGGAGGTGATCCCTTACCCCGTACCGATGGCGGTTTTAACTTTGCCACCACCATCCAAAAACGGGAAGTAGAATTCCCAACTAATACACTTGTTCTGATTAGTGGCGGTATTCCCAAAACCATCCACGCTGATAGTCGTTATCAAGTGGAGGAAATTATCGCCGGTACAGAAGCGATCGCGGCTGTAGATGGCGGTTTTTTCTCTCTCAAGGAATTGGACTCAAATCAGATGATCGGGCCGGTTTTAAGCGAAAATGGCGGCTTTATACCAGGATATGAGGGAGAAATCGACAAGTTAGAGGGTCGTCCTTTAGTAATCATTACCGATGAATGGGTGCGTTATCTTCCCTTCGATCCTGCCCGTCATAATACCCTAGAAGGAATTGCAGCGGAGGCTAGAAATGATCTCAAGGTTACGGATGCTTTTGTCGCGGCCGCTTGGTTAGTCAAAGATGGACAACCACAATCGCGAGAATCCTTTGGTACACTTTACGGTTTTGATGCCCTGCGTCACCGGGCTTTTTGGGGGATTAATCAGGCAGGACAGCCAGTAATCGGGGTTTCCAGAGATCCGATCGATTCCATGGCTTTGGGAGAATTATTAGTACAGGCAGGTTTTCGGGACGCAGTGATGTTAGACTCGGGAGCAAGCACCTCCCTCGCTTATCAAGGTCAGTCGCAAGTGCATTATACTCCCCGTCCTGTTCCCCACGTTGTCGCTTTATTTCCCCCCACAGAAACCTATATTGTTCCCATTAATCATGTGGGGATTCCCTGCGTAATTTTCGCCGATTCCTGTCCTGCGGGGAGTTAGGTTAGCACTATATGATCGAGTTAAACCTTAGCCCAAAATTCTACCATGGAGATCGAACGTCTTAACGCCCTTTCCGATAATTATATTTTCCTCCTCTACGATCCGGCGCAAAAAATCGCGGCCGTGGTGGATCCGGCGGAACCTGAACCCGTTTTCAGGCGATTAGAGGCTTTACAGGTGGATTTAGTCGCTATTTTCAATACCCATCACCACGGCGACCATGTGGGGGCTAATCAGGCTTTAATTAATCGTTATCCCCATCTTTGTGTTTATGGGGGAAAGGAGGATCGCGGTCGCATTCCGGGCCAGCAGCTGTTTTTAGAGGAGGGGGATCGGGTGGAATTTGCCGGTCGCTGGGCCGAGGTTTTCTTTGTCCCCGGCCACACTCGCGCTCATATTGCCTATTATTTTCCCCCGGTTAACCCCGGAGATTACGGTGAGTTATTCTGTGGTGATACCCTGTTTTCTGGGGGTTGTGGTCGTTTATTTGAGGGAACACCGGGCCAAATGGTGGCTTCTTTAACTAAATTGCGATCGCTGCCCGACCAGACTCGGGTTTGGTGCGCTCATGAATATACGTTAAATAATTTAAAGTTTGCCTTGACAGTTGACCCTAATAATGCTGCTCTGCAACAGCGTTATCGGGAAGTGGAGAAAAATCGCGCTGAAGATATTCCCACGATTCCGGCAATTTTGGGGACGGAAAAGCTGACTAATCCTTTTTTGCGTTGGGATAGTCCCGCTTTGGCAATGACCATGGATAGCAACGAACCAGTACAGGTGTTTGCACGGCTACGGGGGAAAAAAGATAATTTTTAAGTAGTGGCTAAGTAGGGTTTGCTGAAAAAGTTTTTCGTGGGGGCAGGGTGTGGGGTGTGGGGTGTGGGGTGTGGGGTGTAGGGTTGATTCATGAATCAACCCTACTAGGGGGTAGGGGGGATCAAAGGCAAAATCTATCTCTACAAGCTCAAGGGTTGCGGATCTAACTTCAAATCGGCAAGACTGACCTCACCGTAACCATTTACCGCCACCTCTAGGGGCAAATTGCCGTGATAAGCTTGGATTAACAGGGTTTTTAAGTCCTCAATCAGGGGATAACGGGGATTGGCTCCGGTACACTGATCATCGAAAGCTTGTTCAGCTAAATGGTCTAATTTGGCCATAAATTCGGCTTCACTTTCGGGAATTACCTCTTTGATACTGGCCGGAATACCGATTTCCCGTTTTAAACATTCGATCGCTAATACCAATCTTTCCACACTTTCGGTCTCGCTTTCTCCTCCTAATCCCAGGGAATGAGCGATCCTGGCATAGCGCCACTTCACGTTAGGATATTTGTACTGAGAGAAAGTCGCCTGTTTAAAGGGGGCATCGGTGGCATTATAGAGGATGACGTGGGAAATCATCAAAGCATTGGCGAGACCGTGGGGAATATGGAAAATTGCCCCCAATTGGTGAGCCATGGAGTGACAGATGCCTAAAAAGCCATTAGCAAAGGCCATTCCTGCCATTGTCGCCGCGTAATGGACTTTTTCCCGCGCTTTCGGGTCTTTGGCTCCGTTATGATAGGAACTGGGCAAGTATTTAAACAGCAGTCGGATGGCATCTTGAGCAAGAGCATTGGTATATTCTGAGGCTAAAACCGAGACGTAGGCCTCAAGAGCGTGAGTTAAAGCGTCAATTCCGCCGTAGGCTGTCAATTTTTTCGGCATATTCAGCACTAATTCTGGATCGACGATGGCCATGCTGGGAGTTAGGGCATAATCTGCCAAAGGATACTTAATATTATTACGGCGATCGGTCACGACGGCGAAGGGAGTCACTTCTGATCCTGTTCCCGAAGTGGTGGGAATACAAACCATCAGAGCTTTTTCGCCTAAAGGGGGCAATTCATAGACTCGTTTGCGGATATCCATAAAACGCATGGCCAAGCTCTCGAATTCTATCTCTGGATGCTCGTAGAGTAGCCACATGATTTTAGCGGCATCCATGGGGGAACCACCACCGATAGCGATAATTACATCGGGATTGAAGGTATTAATGACATTTAACCCCCGTTCGACGGTTTCTAGGGAAGGATCGGGTTCCACATCATAAAAGATATTAACCGTGATGCCGATTTCTTCTAAAACCTCCTCTAAAGCTGCGGTAACTCCTAGGTCAAAAAGAGGTTTATCGGTGACAATAAAAGCCCGTTTTTTGCCGGCTAATTCCCGAATAGCGACGGGTAATGCCCCGTATTTAAAATATACTTTTGGGGGTACTCGGAACCAAAGCATATTTTCCCGGCGCTCGGCTACGGTTTTAATATTTAATAGGTGGGTAGGTTCGACGTTTTCGCTGATGGAATTACCGCCCCAAGTGCCACAACCGAGGGTTAAACTAGGATCGAGACGGAAGTTATAGATATCACCGATCGCACCTTGGGAGGAAGGGGTATTAATTAATACCCGGGCTGTTTGTACGTTGTCTTCAAAGCGCTTAATATGTTCCCGATTAGAGGGTGCAGTATAAAGCACGGCCGTATGACCTCGACCGGCAAATAAGACCAGTTTTTCGGCTTTTTTTACCCCATCTTCAAAGTCTTTGGCTCGGTACATGGCTAAAATTGGCGAGAGTTTTTCGTAGGAAAATGGTTCCTCTAAGCCAATATTTTCTACTTCTCCGATTAGTAAGCGGGTATCTTCGGGAACGGAAATTCCGGCCATGGTGGCTAATTTTTCTACCGGTTGTCCGACGATATCGGGGTTGATATGACCATCTTTGAGGAGAATCCCGACGACTTTTTCCCTTTCTTCGGGGGAAAGAAGATAGGCCCCGCGATCAATAAATTCTTGTCGAACTTCTTCATAGATGCTATCGACAACGATTACCGATTGTTCGGAGGCGCAAATCATGCCGTTATCGAAGGTTTTACTGAGAATAATCGAGGAAACGGCCATTTTTATGTGAGCAGTTTCGTCAATTAAAGCGGGGGTATTGCCGGCACCGACTCCTAGGGAAGGTCTTCCCGAAGAATAGGCCGCTTTTACCATACCGGGACCGCCGGTAGCGAGGATTAAATTAATGCAGGGATGTTGCATTAATGCTTGGGAAAGTTCCACCGATGGCTGATCGATCCAACCAATAATACCAGCCGGTGCGCCCGCTTTCACGGCCGCTTCCAAGACAATTTTAGCCGCCGCGATGGTGCAGTCTTTGGCTCGCGGATGGGGAGAAAAAATGATGCCGTTGCGGGTTTTCAGGGCAATTAGGGCTTTAAAAATGGCTGTAGAGGTAGGATTTGTGGTGGGTACGATCCCCGCTAAAATGCCCACGGGTTCGGCGATTTTTTGCAATCCAAAGGATTTATCTTCTTCGATAATGCCGCAGGTTTTGCTGTGTTTATATTTGTTGTAGATGATTTCTGAGGCAAAATGGTTTTTAATCACTTTATCCTCTATTACTCCCATCCCTGTCTCTTGTACGGCCATTTTAGCTAGGGGAATGCGAGCGTTGTTGGCTGCTAATGCCGCTTTTTTGAAGATAAGATCTACTTGTTCTTGGCTATAGTTGGCAAATTGTTGTTGAGCTTTTTTTACCTGTTGAATCAGTGCTTCTAGCTCTTGTCTATTGGTAACTATCATAACAATTTTGTCGAAAAAATTACGCATTTTATTCTACTATAGTGTTTTTCGGCAAGGGACTCGCCTAATCTTGGGATTTTCTTTATAGTCTCCTAAGAATTGGTATTATAGAATACTAATAATCCTAGGTAATAGGTATGGGGGAAGTGGGGAGATGGGTTTTAAAGTTCGATTGGGAGTTTATCATATTATTCAAAACAGAATCTATTATGAGAAGGACTGTATCAAATTTAAGTCCTTCTTTTGATCAAATTTAAGTCCCCCTTAAAAAGTGGGATTTAGGGGGATCAAATTTTTTAAGGGGGATTTAGGGGGATCAAATTTTTGTCAGTTCTTTGGGATGCTTTTGGGTGCGTTACACTCCGCTAACACACCCCACTGGATTGTTTCAGCTAATTTGGTGTATTAGAAAAATGCTATAAATTCTATAATCTAAGACTTTAAGCCGAAATCTATTGCCCTATTTTAGCTGAAACAGTCCACTACATTTATATTTATAGCGTTTCCTAAGCTAGTGAGGTACACTTGTTTTTCTTCCCCTTTGCCTTTTGCCTTTTGCCTAAAACCCATAACTTTTGTACCTCAGCAGACTGAAAAACGCTATATTTTATTTCTCCCTCTATTATCATCAGGGTAAGCTGCTCTAATTTAGTATAAATTGTACTTGACAAAGATTTCTGAATAGGGTATTGAAATCGCCATAGCACCGTCCCGCACTGCCAGTACCCAGACTCAGCCGCTGCTAAGCTAAGAATAAGCGGGTTAAATGCGTCTTAGCTTACAAAGCCTGATGATGCCGTTGATGCTCTTGCTGTCAATGAAAGTGCCAATAATCAGGCCAAGGGACTTGCGTGGGAATAATATCCCAGCTAGAAAATCGCTCTGTAGAAGAATCAGACCAGCCAGATGGCATATTATCAAAGCGCAAGTCCCTTAGCTGCGGGGGCTCTCGAAGGCTCTCCCCCTACTTAGGGTTTGCTGAATAAATCTAAAAACCTTGTTGGGTAAACCTTTTAGACTTTTTTTCCCTCAAAAAGTGCCAACCATTGGAGTGATCGGGGGTAAAATCCCTGAACTTTTTCCCTGAAAATTAGGTAATTGACCA
>NZ_JADBUN010000120.1:0-16764 GCF_020245625.1 Microcystis sp. M049S2
GATTTCTATTAAAATTATCAGTTGTTCACTATTTAACTTGGTTGGCGGACTTCCCCCTTGTGGACGAGGACGGATATCTCCTGTTTCTTTATGTTGCTTCAATAACTTCTGAATAAAGCTTTTAGCCACGTCAAATCTCTGAGCTAGTCCTCGAATAGAAATTTTTTCTTTCTTCCAGACATCGATAATTTTTTGGCGAAAATCTACGGAATAGGGTCTCATAGGAAGCTGGCGAGTTCTATTATTTGTCTATTTGCTTTTCATTGTACCTCATAGCTCCAAGAAGTGCTATATAATAAATCTATCGATTTTGACCCCTAAAAGCTGACAGCGGACGACGGAAATTGATTGCGGCAAAAAGCGCAAAAATGATTACAATCGATACAAAATATCAACAACTAGGATTAAATGGCTACTCATATTGTTACTGGTGTCGCGGGTTTTATAGGTTCTAACTTGGCAGAAAAGCTTTTAGAACAAGGAGATCAGGTGATCGGTATCGATCAATTTAACGATTATTACGACCCCAGTTTAAAGCGCAAAAATGCCCATATTCTAGCAAAATATCCCGAATTTAAGTTAATTGAAGCGGATATACAAGCCCTTGACTGGAGACAACTGTTGCAAGGAGTAGAAGTATTATTCCATCAGGCAGCCCAAGCAGGAGTCAGAGCAAGCTGGGGTGATGGATTTCGTCAATATACCGAAAGAAATATAAATGCTACTCAAATTATTCTTGAGGCCGCTAAGGAAACCCCTTCTTTACAACGGATGGTTTTTGCTTCCACCTCCTCGGTGTATGGCAACGCGGAAACGATGCCGACTCCAGAAACCCTTTGTCCCCAACCAGTTTCACCCTACGGCATCACCAAATTAGCGGCAGAAAGACTCTGTTGGCTATATCACCAGAATTTTAACGTTCCCGTCACTGCCTTGCGTTATTTCACCGTTTATGGACCGAGGCAACGTCCCGATATGGCTTTCCATAAGTTTTTTCAAGCAGCGATCGCGGGTAAACCGATCGGTATTTATGGAGATGGAAAACAAACCCGCGATTTTACCTTCATTAGCGATGCTGTAGCCGCCAATTTAGCCGCTGCCGTCGTGCCGGAAGCGGTGGGTGAGGTGTTTAATATTGGTGGTGGCAGTCGCGTGGTTTTACTGGATGTCTTGGATACCATGGAAAAAGTCATCGGTAAACCCATTGAGCGATTGCATCAAGGATTGGCCCGGGGAGATGCCCGTCACACCGCCGCCGATGTCACCAAAGCGCGTACTATTCTAGGTTATAATCCCCAAGTCTCTTTAGCCGAAGGATTAGCCCAAGAATGGCAGTGGATTCAGGGATTGTATTGTTAAGTTAATTAGGGTCTGCTGAAAAAGTTTGTTGGTGGGGGCAGGGTGTGGGGTGTGGGGTGTAGGGTTTTACCCATTTTCAGGGGGTCAATTACCTAATTTTCAGGGAAAAGTGCCTAAATTTCCCCCCGATCACTCCCATGCCCGGCACTTTTTGATTTCAAAAAGTCTAAAAGTCTTACCCAACAAAGTTTTTAGCTTTATTCAGCAGACCCTACATATATAACCCATCAGGTAAGAGAGGGAGACGCTGACTTTTCCCATTGCCAGGTGGAACCTTGGCACGAGACAAGAGAATCGAGTCGCCCCCACCCTACTGTTCCTATTTCCGTTTCTTCAGGCTAGAAGCTAACCCTAATCCTCCTAATCCTAACAAGGCAACCACGGAACCCGGTTCAGGGACGCTAGTGGGTGGAGCGTTCTCTGTTCCCTCAAGGCTAAATTGGTAAGGGCCATCAGTAGGAAAAGAACTCCAACTTCCCCCTTGATTTTTACTCTCAACGTAACCATCACCAATCGTCCAGCCAGGGAGTCCTGTTTGAGCGGTAGATGTGGTAGTCCCCCAAAAATACAACCCAGTATCACTTGAAACACCACTGACTAACCACTAAGTGGTATTAGCGGCTAATGTGTACGGAGTAGCCAGGGTAAAGGTGTTATTGGCGAGAGAGGGGGTAATGGAAGCCGGGTTAGTAAAACTGGTTAGCTGAGTGCCGGGGGTTCCACTGCTGTTGCTATAGAGACGAAGAAACAAGTTGGGACCGGCGACGAGTTCTTGGAACAAAAGAGTAGCAGAATTAAGGTTATAACTGCCACTGCCAGTGGTAAAGCTTGCTCCTTGCCAAGGGTTAATGGCTACACCTAATGCGCTATCATTTCCTTGAGATAAGTTCTCAACGAGGGTGACAGCAGAAGCTTGTTGTCCTAAACCCAGGGAAAGAAGGAGAGCAAGGCTACCCCCCCCCGATTTTTGCCAGAATTTGCTGATTTTGGGTCATTTTTGGAAGTCCTAAAGACACAAAGGTTGAAATTGTTCTTGATTGATGATCTATCTTCTGAGCATCTGCTCGGAAAAAAGGTTTGTAGTAACTTAGCGCAGATTAACTCGCTAGGTTGTACGGCCTCGTCCGCAGAATACAGAATTTAGTGTAGAAATGTCAAGTTTTTAAGATAGGTAGATGATAAAAACCCTAGTAATACTAAATCTGGTTATTAAAGACCGATTAGGGACTTGCGTGGGAATAATATCCCAATCTATCGGAGGGCGCAAGCTTTGCGCCCCTACAGTAACGGATTTTGTCCACAATGTAGGGGCGAACTGCGTTCGCCCAAAAGGTACATTATCAAAGCGCAAGTCCCTTAATTGCCCTCACCCCCCTGCCCCGCCGACATCGGGGGGGTCGGGGGTGGGAGAGGGGAGTAGGATGTCTGCCTCTTTGTGTGATAAGTTTAACTTATATGGGAGCGATCTTTCTTTGTGTTCTTTGTGTCTTTGTGGTTCCTTCCTTTACCCACCCAAGAGAGCCGGTGAGAAGATGGAAAATTAGTTAACCTTTTGGCAATTATCTGGATGACTAAAAATAAAAGAGTGCTGATTTTAGGGGGAACGGGGGAAGCGGCGGCATTAGCGGCTAAAATTGCGGCAATTCCGGGTATAGATGCCATCGCTTCCTTTGCCGGTCGCACGAGAGAACCGATTACTCTCACAACTCCTTCTCGCCGGGGGGGGTTTGGTGGTGCCACTGGGTTAGCCAATTATCTGCGGCAAGAAAGCATTGATTGTTTAATTGATGCCACCCATCCCTTTGCCGCGCAAATTTCCTTTAATGCCGCTCAAGCCGCCTCGGATTGTGGTATTCCTCGATTAATCTTAAGTCGTCCAGCTTGGGAAAAAGTATCTGGAGATAATTGGATTGAAGTAGAAAACAATCAAGCGGCAGCGAATATTTTATCGGGGTTAGCGCCGCGAATATTTCTCACTATTGGTCGGCAAGAACTGGCAAGTTATGCACATCTAAAAAATATCTGGTTTTTGATGCGGATGATTGACCCTCCAGAAGCAGATGCCATCGTACCGGTTGGAAAATTATTGTTGGAACGGGGGCCTTTTTCCTTACAGTCAGAGCGCTCTCTTTTGAGAGAATATAACATTGGGACGATCGTGAGTAAAAATAGCGGCGGTGATGCCACCTACGCCAAAATTATCGCCGCTAGAGAGTTGGGAATAACCGTGGTCATGGTACAACGTCCACCCGTACCTGAAGGAGAAAAAGTGGCAGATGTTGAAAGTGTCCTGGCATGGTTAGAAAAAATATGACTCTCTTGATTTTTCTGGGAAAATCATCAGTAAGGTTTGCTGAATAAATGTGAAATATAGACGAGGTAAGGGGTTTGTGGGCCTGTTTGGCGAAGCAGCTGCCAGATTTTCAAGTCCTGTCAGGGCGAAGCATTCGGGCAATAACCTATCGCTGAAACCGTAGATTTTCTATCCGAATGCTTCGCCCCTACTTTTTGCTGCAAACCCTAAGTAGTGGTGCAAAATTAATTTCCCAGTCGAGACGGTCGATGGGAAACAGCTATCAGTTATCAGATGTTATTTTTCAGTTCACTGATTACTGTTTACTGATCACTGATCACTGAAAAGCTTCCCACCTACTCTAGGAAAATTACACTTTCACCACGTTGCTAAAAGAGATTTTCAGGTAATCATCTTCCATTTTTGCTCCGGAAGGTTTCAGGGCTGCCAAAGCTTGGGGTAAGACTAAATTACGACGGTGATTACCGATGCGAATATTTAACTCGTCTCCAGTTTTATTTAGCTGTATCTGTTCCTTGGGTATGCCGGGTAAATATAATTCCAGACTGTAGTTATTTTCCTGTTGAACTACCCGAATGGTGTTTTCTTGGTAATAAACTTTAGTCGGATCTTCCCCAGCAAAAAGAGTTTCTTTCAGTCTTTCCAAAGCGGGTAAACCACACATTTCTTCGGAGTATAGAGGAACTTCCTTAACCGGTAAAGGATGAAAATTATCGTAAATTTCCTGTTTATAACCCTGTTGATTTTCTTTCCAACGAGCAAAGAAAGGATCGGTTACTTTGTCGGGAATAATCCGATTAGCAATAATCAAATCGGTGGAAACATTATAGAGACTTAGATAGGCATGGGCGCGTAAAGACTCCTTAATCACCATTTTTTCGGGGTTTGTCACCAAACGTACCGAGGTTTGAGTATTATCGGTCAAAACCTTTTCTAAAGCCTCAATCTGCTCATAAAACTCGTAGGGAGCATCCATAACCTCCTTGTCCGGCAGGGAAAAACCGGCGATCGGTCGAAAAAAAGGTTCCACCAGTGGTCGCAATGCCACCGACATTCCCTGTAAAGGTTTGTAAAATCTTCTCATGTACCAACCGCCCACCTCTGGCAAACTCAACAATCGTAAAGCTGTCCCCGTGGGTGCGGAATCGATAATCAACACATCATAAGTACCCTCATCGTAATGGCGTTTCATGCGAACTAAGCCGAAAATCTCATCCATTCCGGGTAAAATCGCTAATTCTTCCGCTTGCACTCCATCTAAACCCCTAGCTTGCAATACCTGAGTAATGTAACGTTTTACTGCGCCCCAGTTGCCTTCTAATTCCATTAGTGCATCTAATTCTGCCCCCCAAAGATGGGGACGTACCAAACGAGGATCGTGACCTAATTCGAGATCGAAACTGTCAGCGAGAGAGTGAGCGGGATCGGTGCTGAGAACTAGGGTTTTATAGCCAAGTTCGGCGCAGCGGAGTCCTGTAGCGGCGGCGACGGAGGTTTTACCCACGCCTCCTTTACCGGTCATGAGAATTACACGCATGGGGGCTGATTCTAAGAAAATTTACATTACTTATTCTTATTATGACGGGAAAGTTAACAAATTTGGGACAAGAATCAGCATTCTTGGCTATGGAATTCCACTCCCCGACCATCACCCCGGGGAATTAAGCTCTGTTCAAAAAATTGCTGACAGCGATTTTCGGCATCAGCGACGAGAACTTTGGCAAAATGACCGTTTTCGAGAACTTCTTGCCTCGGACGTTGTTCGTAGGCATAGATAATCAAAATATCTCCGGGTTGACAGAGCAGCGCCGCACCACCGTTGGGGCAAATTTCCCCGGTTTGGCCGGGAAAAACGTAGGTGGAAAAGCGCTTACCATTGCTAAGATTGACCACATCCACCTCTTCAAGGGGCAAAATACCGACCCGCTCAATCAATTCTCGATCGATAGTGATACTGCCGACATAATCGACGTTAGCCTCGCTGACGCGCACTCGATGGAGTTTGGCGTGCATTAATCGAATTGTTCCCATGTATTTTTTCCTATTTCCCCCAATTACCTCAATTATTATGCTCTCCCAGTGGGAATGTTTACTAAAAAATCTCGGTCAATGGCAAGGTTCTTTTACCCGTCTGTCTCCCCAAGGCGACTTGATCGAAGATACCCCGACTTTGGTATCTTTGCAAGGCATTAATAATAATCGATCGATTCGTCAATTGGTCCGCCGTCTCTACAGCGATCGAGCGCCGGAAGATTTAATTTTAGAGTATAGTTCTCTCCATCAGGGTATTCTATTTAGCCAGACGGGAGCTTTTTGTCAAGGTTCTCTATATTTTAGTAGTTTTTCCTCACCATTCGGAGCAGAATTTGGGTTGATCTCTGGGGAAAGACGATTAAGAATCGTACAGTTATTTAATGAACGCTGTGAGTTCGATCGCTTGACTTTAATTCGGGAAAAGTTAGTTGATTCTCAGTCACCAGAAAGAGCGATGTTAACGGTGAACCAATTACTGGGTCAATGGCGAGGACAAGCGGTGACAACGGGACGAGATTTTTATAATTCTGCTGCCTATTCTACCCATGTCTCGATCGAGCGTCAGGGGGATAATTATCTCTCGCAAACTTTGACTTTTGGTGATAATCAAATCACTTCTAGCGCTCGTATCGAGGGACAAAGATTGTTGTTTGAAAATAGTCCGCTGCCGGTGCAAATTCTGCTGCTGCCGGATGGAGCTTCCTGTAATACCCCTCTGAAAATTACTGCTGGTCATCCTTTTGTTTTAGAGGTGGGTTGGTTACTTTCTCCTACTCAAAGACAGCGCTTAATTCGTTCTTATGATCAGAAGGGAGAATGGACAGGTATTACTCTGGTGACGGAGGAAAAAGAAAGCTATTAGCCGTCAGCCATCAGCTAGATTGATAATAAAAAGTAAATTGACAATTACACTGAAAAATATCGGGTTTCTCCTAACTAGCTTAGGAAACGCTATAAGTAAGTAGTTATAATTAAATTGAAGATAGATTTTGGGTTCGATCCCCCCTGCCCCCCTTGATAAGGGGGGTGCCGATAGGCAGGGGGATCCCCCCTTAATCCCCCCTTAATAAGGGGGGCATCTGATAATTTTTAACGACTACCTACTTAACTGGATTTGGTATCTTCTCCTTGCTCGGAGACTTGCCAAAACAACAACTTTGTACTTCACCAATAAGATAACTGCTCTCAGAAGCTAAATGCTAAGGGTTACTTTACATAAGCAAAATTTATCAAAATCCCAATATACTTGAGAAGATTTAAATTTACATTCCTTCATCTTTACTTTTCTTAAAAAATAATTGAGAAAAATTCCTATTTGTCAACGAGATTGCAATAGTTACAGCCTGCTGCTAGGATTTAAGAATTGGGCTACTCTGTGCATTTTTAGTCCTTGTGCCTTGAAACCTTTACCACGTCTAGGATGACTAATTCGTCCCCAGGAAAAACTTGCTAATTGCTCCTTTGACGAAAAAGATCTTTTGCCAACAATATGTGTACTTATGTTAAAACGAAAAAGTTTTTTTGACAAAATGTACCCGATGTGCTGCGAGGAAAGTCTGCGGGTAAGCTGTTAACTATCTAAATTACTGGTTAAGACTGTATGAGAGAGGGGAGAAGAACCTGATAAACCAAACGATGCTGATAGAACAAATTAAACCTTTAGCCAAGCAAAAATATCCACTGCTGATATTAGCCAACTTTCTAATCCTTTAATCACCGCTAAAGGCTGATTATTGCCTGCGGTTGCAATATGTACTTTCGGTAATCCTGTTTGAAAAACGGTGACTGACTTTGCTGAAGGATCAATCAACCAACCTAATTCTGTTCCTTGTTGTAAACAGAAAATAATCTTTTCCATCACTAAGGTAACAGATTGTTCGGGAGACATAATTTCAATAATCCAATCGGGATAACTTAAAAATTGATCAGCCATTTCTCCATCTAGATCTCGTGGCAAATTCTCCCAACGAATCACCGCAATATCTGGCACAATTGAACGTTCTGCAAAAGTACAACGTAATTCAGGTAGAGCATAAGCTAATTTTAGAGGTTTAGTCTGTTGATTAATGGCAGAGGCTAACTCAAATTGTAAGATGCTGTGTTTTCCTTTGGGCATAGGTTTTTGAGTGACAATTCCATGATAATATTCCCTAGCAGGCTTAGCTTCTGGAAGGGCAAGAAATGCTTCGAGGGAAAGGGATTGTTTATCTTCTATTGTGGTAAACATTGATTGATTTCTCCGCTCTTGAGGTGTTTTCCATTATCAAAGGAGTTTATGGTTATAGAAAAGCGTTCATTCCATATATCTCTTTGAGTGGTTTTCTATGAGATACTTGGCATAGTGCAGAAGTTCGTGCTTTAGATACTCTGGCATTGTCGAAACTGTTGGTAAGATTGCTGGATCATCTAAATCCTCAGAAAAAGCAACCGCAAAAGTGGGTTAAATTGCTTCCTAGTTACCATTGTAAAATAATTAAGATAATTTATTCATAATCAGTCCAATATCTTTAACCAAAAAGTAAATCATGGAGGATTTCTAAACGCCGGTCATCTTCACGAACAATAGCACCATAATAATTTTTCTTATTCTCTAGCCAGAGTAATTCAAACTCGATCGCCTTGGGTAAAGCTAAACTAAAATTATCCAAAGCTTGGGGACAATCAAAGATAACTTTGCGCGTCTCGAAGCGGTCAAAATGTCCTTGGCAGAACATTTTGAAAAACGGTAAAGAATCTAGTGACACCCCACCCCCAATAGCCACAGTCAAACCGGCAGCCTTAGCTTTTTTTGCCAAAGGTAAAGCCAGATCTAAAACTTGCTCGCTATTCACATCCCGGCGAGTTAATCCCAAAGAACAGGCTAAATCCATCCGTCCGATGACGATACCATGGAGAGATTTTATCTCTGGAATCGCCAACATTTCCTGAAAATTCTCACAGGCGGTAATAGTTTCGATATTAACTAATAGCTCCACATCTTCCACCCGTTGATCGGCTAAAACCCTCCTAGCTGCCCGCAGATATTTTTGTAAAGCATAGGCTGTTTCTACCATGGGAGCAATCAAGCGATCGACTCCTAAATTAACCGCATCAAAGATATCTCTGATCGCTTCGCAACCAGCGATTTTCAGATTAAAATCCACCCCCGCTTTCAGACTAATTTCTTTCAACCGCATCGCTTCCGTCAGTCGGGTTCCTTCCGTCTCGAATTCCGCTTTTACCCCTGAAACATGGTGATCTTCCCTGAGTTCTCTTAACAGTTGCACCATTTTTTTTTCTAAGGAATTCATGATTTTAATCGTTTAAAATTGATAACTGCTAGATGAGCCTTGTTGATTAGAACTCTTGCATAATTAATTTTTGAGGGTTCAAAAACGGCAAAAATAAGGATTAAATTGCCTAAAATCTGTAAATATACCATTTAGTTAATTATTATTCATTCTTAATTCTCCTGACTCCTGACTCCTGACTCCTAACCCTAACAACAATTTTTAGTTTTCACAAGAGGTCTATTATAGCCGATCTGCTAAAAGCAGATAGCTGAGGACGAGGAAACCATAAAAATACCCTAAACAAGGGGACAAGAGCGACAAAATACCGGCATAATGAACAAGGCCGTCTGATTTTTTTCTGGCCACATCCTTTCTATACTACATTCGTAATATAAGTAATTCTCTAGTTAGACTATGCGAACTCACTACTGTGGCGACCTTAGCGCGATCGAAATTGAAAAAAGTGTCACCCTCTTCGGTTGGGTCGATCGCCGTCGCGATCACGGTGGCGTTATTTTTATTGATCTACGGGATCGCAGTGGTATTGTCCAGATCGTCAGTGATCCCCAAAGAACCCCCGCTTCCTACCCCATCGCTGAAACCGTCAGAAACGAGTATGTTATCAAGGTGACGGGAACAGTCAGTCAAAGGCCTCCCGAATCCCTTAACCCGCGCATTGCCACCGGAGAAATCGAAATTTACGCCACTAGCATCGAGATTCTCAACGGGGTTACTAAACAACTGCCTTTTGTCGTCTCTAGTTCCGAAAGTGAATCGGTCCGGGAAGATGTGCGCTTGCGATACCGCTATCTAGACCTACGCCGGGAGCGTATGAGTCAGAATTTACAACTACGTCACCAAGTTGTCAAGGAAATGCGCCGTTTTCTCGAAGATGAACAGCATTTTATCGAAGTGGAAACGCCAATTTTAACTCGATCGACTCCCGAAGGGGCGCGGGATTATCTGGTTCCTTCCAGGGTCAGCCCGGGCCAATGGTACGCTTTACCCCAATCACCGCAACTATTTAAGCAATTATTAATGGTGTCGGGAATGGATCGCTACTATCAAATCGCTCGCTGTTTCCGCGATGAAGATCTGCGTGCTGATCGTCAACCGGAATTTACTCAGTTGGATATGGAGATGAGTTTTCTCTCCTTAAGCGAGATTTTAGCCCTCAATGAGGCTTTAATCGCTCATATCTTCAAAAAAGTCAAAAATATCGATATAAGCCTACCCCTGCCCCGTTTAACCTATGCTGAGGCTATGGATCGCTATGGGATCGATCGCCCTGATACCCGTTTTGGCTTGGAATTGGTCAATGTGGCGGAGATTTTTGCCGATTCGGGATTTAAGGTGTTTTCAGGTGCGATCGCCAGTGGGGGAACGGTGAAAGTTTTACCGATTCCCAACGGTAACGAGGCGATTTCTAACGTCAGAATCAAACCGGGTGGGGATTTATTCAAAGAAGCCACCGATGCGGGTGCGAAGGGAATTGCCTACATCCGCGTGCGCGAAGACTACGATTTTGATACCATCGGTGCGATTAAAGATAACCTGACAGAGGCACAAAAACAGGCTTTAATCGAGAAGACTGGCGCAAAACCGGGGCATCTGCTGTTATTTGGGGCAGGAGATACCGATACAGTCAATAAATCCCTATCCCGCCTACGCTTAGTTTTAGGGGAACAATTGGGATTAATTGATCCGGAGAAAATCAACCTCCTCTGGGTGACGGATTTCCCGATGTTTGAATACAACGCCGAGGAAAAACGCCTAGAAGCATTGCATCACCCCTTTACTGCCCCTAATCCCGAAGATTTAGACGATCTAGCCCACGCTCGCGCCCTAGCCTACGATATGATTTTTAATGGTATTGAAATCGGTGGCGGCAGTTTGCGGATCTATCAACGGGAAGTACAGGAAAAAGTCTTCGCTACCATCGGTCTATCCCCAGAGGAAGCCTATAATAAATTCGGCTTTTTGTTAGAAGCTTTTGAATACGGAACCCCTCCCCACGGTGGCATCGCCTACGGTTTAGATCGCTTGGTGATGTTGTTAGCGGGGGAAGAATCGATTCGCGATGTGATTGCTTTCCCGAAAACCCAGCAAGCTAGTTGTTTACTCACTTCTGCACCTTCGACAGTGGCAGCCAAGCAATTAAAGGAATTATCCGTTGCTTCTACCTACAAACCGCCATCCTAAGATTAGGGTGGGCATTGCCCACCTAATTTTTGCAAGTCTGTTGACACTAAGTTAAATTCTTTTCTGCTTTAACTTCATCCTCTTGAGCAGTGGCTAAAAATTCCTAGAGTTTAGTTTTGGGAACTAGGGGAAAAGTGCAGGGTAAGCGCATCTTAACAATCCTTGACAATTGTTAAGCAAAAATCGACCAAATGGGTCGAGTTCGCCCCTACAAAATCGACCCGCCGTGAGGCGGGAAAGAAAAGAAAAAAGAAAAAATAGGGAATGAGGGTAAAAGGGGAAAAAGGCAAAAGGGTTAGAGAGTTCTCCCGAATACGCAGACTACCCGAAAACCGATATAGATGTAGCGGTTGACGCGGCGGAGGCTGCCGTTGCGAAACGCGGAACGGCAGCCATTAGGATAGTAGCCCCAAGAACCGCCCCGCCGAGGAGAACGATTATCATTACCATTTTCTATCCAGACACTGCCATCCGTCGGCGCACCGTCATAATTATTGTGCCAAGTATCGGCGCACCACTCCCAGACATTGCCGTGCATATCGTACAGTCCGAAAGCATTCGGGGGAAATTGTCCCACAGGAGTCGTTTCTCGTCGATACTCTCCCTTCGCTTCCCCGGCGTAGGTATTACTGGCATTGTAGTTAGCCAATTCCCCCGTAATGGTTTCCCCAAAGTAAAATGGGGTGGTGGTTCCAGCACGACAGGCGTACTCCCATTCCGCTTCACTGGGTAGTCGGTATTCCCGAACCGTTAGTTTAGATAATCTCGCACAGAACTCGATCGCATCGTACCAGTTGACTTGTTCCACGGGACGGCGATCGCTATTAGGACGGTCTTTAAAATAGGCTGGGTTGAAATCAAGGTCTTGTTTAACTTTTAAATCCGTGCGAGAGGCGATCGCTTTCCACTGGGCCTGGGTGATGGGGTATTTACCCATAAAGAAGGGTGGGACAGTTACTTCATGTTGTGGTCTTTCCCTTCTAAATCCTTCCCAATTAAATTTTTTAACCAGTCTTTCGATTTCCTCATCTTCCGTTCCCATCGTGAAAGTTCCCCCCGGGATGGCGACCATTTCTAAGGTGATGCCGTTGCCCAAATCTTCGCTGAAATATTGGGACTGTTTCGACTCTTTTCTAATTTGCTCACCCTTCGCATTTACTCGCACGATCTCAAAGTTAAATACTGATAACGGTGGCGTGACTATTACCGGTTGTTTTGGTTCTTCTGGAACGATTACGGGTTGTTTTGGCTCTTCCGGTTCAAGCTTGAACTGATAGCCAATTGCTCTTTCTAGTTGCTCAAATCCGTCTTCTTCCCAATAATCAAGCCAGTGGAGGTCTCGCAGGTTCAAGCCATACTCCTCCTGTCGCAGGTCGGGGATATCGCATTCATCCAATCTCAGCGGAATGAGGTAGATTGAATTCGGCGGTCTGTCAGCATATTGATTGAGGGCCATTTTAAATTCCCGCTGCACGAATCCTTGTTTAGCAATCGAGCGTTGGGAGAGACAAGCGATGAACAGTTGACTATCTGCGATCGCATTGGGGATGACTGAACGCCAGTTTTGGCCCGGAATCAGGTCTTTTTTATCCAACCAAGGTTTATATCCCGCTTGCTTAAGGCGCTCATGCAGTGCCAAAACTGCTGGTTTGTCCTCACTAGCGTGAGCTAGGAAAATTTGGATCTCTGACTTTTTCATAACTTTTTCTTATGACCACAAGTAGGGGAGAGCCAGATTAACTGGCAGAAAATCTCTAAATAGGGCTTGCTGAAAAAGTACGGGCGAAGCATTCGGATAGAAAATCTCCAGTTTCACCGATAGGTTATTGCCCGAATGCTTCGCCCCTACAGGACGCGGGCCGATGAAGACGCAAGGTTTTGAAGGACGATTCTCTCAAAATCTGGCACCTGTTTCAAGAGAAGAGCCACAAAACCCTTACCTTGCCTACATTTCACATTTATTCAGCCAACCCTAAATAAACCATTTAATTGATTATTACTCATTCTTAATTCTCCTGTCTCCTGACTCCTGACGACCGGCTCCTAACCCCACCAACAAACTTTTTCAGCAAACCCTAGTTAATTATTTTTAGCTAGTTGACTAACAACCCATGCTCTTAAATTCTTTTCTGCTTTAACTTCATCCTCTTTAGCAGTGGCTAAAAATTCATAGAGTTTAGTTTTCGGAACTAGGGGAAAAGTGGGACTAAATTCTTCTTCCTGATAAACCCCCTTTTCTAACCGATAAATGCGCCAGATTTCTCCATTAAAACGCCATAATTCCGGTACTCCCAAACGGGCATAAAGTGCTAATTTATTAATATCCGTGTGGGTTATATCCACTTCCACCACTAAATCTGGGGGCGGATCTTCAGTTAAATTAATCCTTTTTCCTAGCACTTTAGCTTGATTTTGAATATAGTAAGCATTGTCGGGTTCTGCTCCTCGCTCTAAATCTTCCCTAGCTAGAGTTGTGGAACCCAGACTTTTAATTTTTAAACCCAATTCTACCACCAAAATCCGAATAAATAATCCGATTAATTCTCGGTAAAACTCGTGTTCTTCTAGGGGCATAGTAATCTCTAAAGTACCACGATCATAAAATAAATGGGCGCGATTATTTTCCCCTACGGCCTGTAAAATTTGCTGATAGGATAACCAACTGAGATGATTAAAAACTACCCGTTTTTCGCCCCTAATTTGCTCAGTATTTAACTCCAGAGGAACTGTCACCATAATTACCTCAACTCTCAGCTAGTTGACTGACAACCCATGCTCTTAAATTCTTTTCTGCTTTAACTTCATCCTCTTGAGCAGTGGCTAAAAATTCATAAAGTTTAGTTTTGGGAACTAGGGGAAAAGTCGGACTAAATTCTTCTTCCTGATAAACCCCCTTTTCTAACCGATAAATGCGCCAGATTTGTCCATTAAAACGCCATAATTCCGGCACTCCCAAACGGGCATAAAGTGATAAT
Source organism: Microcystis sp. M049S2 (assembly GCF_020245625.1). Taxonomy (NCBI): domain Bacteria; kingdom Bacillati; phylum Cyanobacteriota; class Cyanophyceae; order Chroococcales; family Microcystaceae; genus Microcystis; species Microcystis sp. M049S2. Next base: position 14,157 of record NZ_JADBUN010000120.1, read on the forward strand.
TTATTAATATCCGTGTGGGTTATATCCACTTCCACCACTAAATCTGGGGGCGGATCTTCAGTTAAATTAATTCTTTTTCCTAGCACTTTGGCTTGATTTTGAATATAGTAGGCATTGTCAGGTTCTGCCCCTCGTTCTAAATCTTCCCTAGCTAGAGTTGTGGAACCCAGACTTTTAATTTTTAAACCCAATTCGGACACTAAAAAATAGATAAAACGTCCAATTAATTCTCGATAAAACTCGTGTTCTTCTAGGGGCATAGTAATCTCTAAAGTGCCACGATCATAAAATAAATGGGCGCGATTATTTTCCCCTAGGGCCTGTAAAATTTGCTGATAGGATAACCAACTGAGATGATTAAAAACTACCCGTTTTTCGCCCCTAATTTGCTCAGTATTTAACTCCAGAGGAACTGTCACCATAACTGCCCCGAAAAGCGAAATTTATGCCCAAAAAAGGGGGTTGATTCACCCCCTTATTATCTTATTAAACCAGTGCCGGAACCTGGGGCCAACGCCCGATCGTCTTACCAATGACCGCTAACTCCTGAGTTAATCGATCGAATCGGTCGGGGGTCAAGGATTGCGGCCCATCGGATAGGGCCTTGGCTGGGTTAGGATGTACCTCGATCATCAAGGAATCGGCCCCAGCTGCCAGGGAAGCCATGGCCATGGTCGGTACATATTCCCATTTACCCGTACCGTGGCTAGGATCGATCATGATCGGCAGGTGGGTTAAAGTTCTTAAAACGGGAATACAGGATAAATCTAGGGTATTGCGAGTATATTTACTGTCAAAGGTGCGGATACCGCGTTCGCAGAGAATGACATTGCTATTTCCTGCTGCGAGGATATATTCTGCCGCCATCAACCAATCTTCAATAGTGGCTGCCATGCCGCGCTTGAGTAGGACCGGTTTCGGTTGCGCCCCAACTTTTTTTAGGAGGGAAAAATTCTGCATATTGCGGGCCCCCACTTGCACCACATCGGCTATTTCGACAATCTTATCGAGATCCGCCGCGTCCATTACTTCCGTGATAATACCCAAACCACTGGCATCTCTAGCCGCCGCTAGTAATTCCAAAGCGCTTTCCCCGTGACCTTGGAAAGCATAGGGAGAAGTGCGGGGTTTGTAGGCACCACCCCGGAGGAATTGCGCTCCGGCTGCTGCCACTCGTTTGGCAGTTTCCACGATCATCGCCTCATTTTCCACCGAACAGGGGCCGGCGACAATGCTAACGGTATGATTTCTGCCGATGGGGATAACACCGTTAGGAGTGGGGACTAAAACCTCGCTGTATTCCCCGTGACGGTATTCTAAAGAGGCGCGTTTGAAGGGTTGTTCGACTCGCAGGACGGTTTCGATCCAAGGGCTTAGTTCTTGGATTTGTAGGGGGTCTAATTCCCTGGTTTCTCCGACTAAACCGATGACAACTTTATGCTTACCGACGATTTTTTCAGGACTTAATCCCCATGCCTCGAATTCGGCACTGACGCGCTCGATTTCAATTTCCGGGGAACCAACTTTCATGACAATAATCATGGCATTAACCCTTTATTTTTTCCTTTAATCTCTATTGTTGACGATTTCTAGAGGTTATCTATTTTTCTTCCACTTCTTTTTTGCCGGACCGCCAAGCGGCGATCGTTCTGCCAAAATTAGCTTGAAATTCTTGCCATCCTAGCCAATCCCCCACCCGATCCTCGTCCCAAGAAGCGGAGAAGATGCCATAACTCAGACCGATAAAACCTAGACCAAATAGGCTTAAACTGACGAGCATGGCGACGTAGGAAGGGATTTCGAGAAGATCGTGGCTAATAATCCAGTAGAAGCCAAAAAAGGAAGTTATCCCCAATACTGTCGGAATGCCACAAAATACCGCCATCCGTTTGGCCATCCGTTGACTGACCGCTTGCGGAATTGCCTTTAAGCTGGTTTCCTCGGAGCGATTTTTTATCGGCGGTGGCACGGGACTAGGGGCAATTTTCGGGGTTTTTCGCTTATTTTGGCGCGGCTCAAAGGGAAGACGCTCTTTTTTCTCCGTCGATTTCGATTCAGAGGCCATGGTAGGGATGCAAGGGGGGTAAGCTTAACGACGAATTCCGAGACGACCGATCAGGGTTTGATAACGTTGTTGATCTTTCTTCTGAATATAGGTTAACAGTCCCCGACGACGACCGATCATCTGGAGTAATCCCCGGCGGGAAGCGTGGTCTTTCGGGTTAGCTTTCAGGTGTTCGGTCAGTTGGTTGATTCTCTCGGTTAAGAAAGCTACTTGTAACTCCGATGATCCTGTATCGGTTTCGTGGGCCTGATATTGGCTGATTAGTTCTTGTTTTTTGGTCTGGGTTAAGGCCATAGGACTCGTGATCTTTGCTTAAACACTGCAACCTATCATAGTATCACGTTTCCAGTCAATCCGTAAACATTGTTCGGGTAATAGGGTTTTGGGGTGATAGGGTGATAGGGTTTTGGGGTGATAGGGTGATAGGGTGATAGGGTGAGATGAGACAGCTTCCCCACTTCCCCATCTACCCCACTTCATAATCCATAATTCCCACACCCCACACCCCACACCCCACACCCCACACCCCACACCCCACACCCC
>NZ_JADBUN010000121.1:0-14668 GCF_020245625.1 Microcystis sp. M049S2
GATATTCATTTTTATCCTCGGACGTTTCCTCCAGAGCGAGATATTCTTCGGGAGTATAATATTTAGTTTCAGTAGTGGTTAACATTTTTGACTCTCCTTCCTATTCTATTTTCTAGGATACAGCATTTCCCTAAAAAGAGATAAAGTTATCCTTGAGGAAGGTTATCAATTGAGTGGCTCGGATTATATTTTTTCCTTAATCTCCGGCAAAAAATGCTGAGAAATCCATAATTAAAAATCTAACTATCAAAATTGCTCACGCTAAGGGTTAAGATAAACTAGATAAATAGTTTTATGTTTAGTTTCTCCTATGTTTAACTGGTTCCGTCGTCAGAAAGTCCAACCCGAACAAGAACAAGCACCCCCCGCACCCGTAGAGGAAACCCCCAGCGAGGCAACCCCGACGACTAGCGAGGCAACCAGTCAGGAAGAGTATTTAGATTGGGCCAAAAAAGCCTTTAAAAATATTCAAGAGAAAAAAGCCACGGCCGAGGCCGTCGTCAGCGAAACCCCTGAAACATCTATTACTGAAACAGAACCTCCGCAAGAGCAAGAACCAGTTAAACAAGAAGAAACCGAGGATAATACCCCCGCATGGCTGAAAAAATCCGATCGCCTCGAAATTCTCAAAGAAACCGCCATCGAAACCCCCACAGAACCAGATGAGGATTTTATCTGGTCCGCCAAAGTTTTAGCCAATCAGGGACGACAAGCAGAGGACGTTTCGGAAGAAGAAATCACCTGGTTAAAAAAATTGCGTCAGGGTTTAGGCAAAACGCGCCGCAGCTTGGTCAATCAGCTTAAGGCCGTGGTCGGTCAGGGTCCCCTCAATCAAGATGCGGTGGAGGAAATCGAAGCTTTATTGCTTCAGGCCGATGTGGGGGTAGATGCCACTGATTATATTATCACTACCCTCCAAAATAAGCTAAAACAGGAAGCGCTGCCCCCCGAAAAAGCGATCGAATATCTCAAAGAAATTATCCGCGAGATTTTAGATGCACCTTTAGCCAATTATAGCAACCCTGGTTTTGAGCCAGAAAAAGGCAAATTAAATATCTGGATGCTTACAGGAGTTAACGGAGTTGGTAAAACAACGACTATCGGCAAATTAGCCCATTTATCTAAACAATCTGGCTATAGTTGTATAATCGCCGCTGCCGACACCTTTCGCGCTGCTGCCGTGGAACAGGTGAAAGTTTGGGGAGAGCGATCGCAAGTCGAAGTCATTGCCAACCCGGGCAAAAATACCGACCCAGCCGCCGTGGTGTACGATGGCATCGAAGCCGCTAAATCCAGGGAGATAGAATTACTCTTAGTGGATACGGCGGGAAGATTGCAGAATAAAAAGAACTTAATGGCAGAATTAAGCAAAATTCGCCGCATTATCGACAAAAAAGCCGAGAGTGCCGTGGTGGAATCCCTTCTAGTTCTCGATGCCACTTTAGGACAAAACGGCCTGCGACAGGCCGAGGTTTTCTCGGAAGCTGCCCAATTAAGCGGCGTGATCCTGACTAAAATCGATGGTACAGCTAAAGGGGGTGTTGCCCTTGCCGTAGCGCGTCAGCTTAACCTACCGATTCGCTTTGTTGGCGCTGGGGAAGGAATCGAGGATCTGCGGCCCTTTTCCAGTTACGAATTCGTGGAAGCTTTACTGAGTGGCGATTAATCTCACCCTAGCTATCTTTCATAATCTTTTCATGGTTGCTTCATAATTGTCTCATTTTTAGTTATGCTAGAACTGGAGACTCGGGGTAACAACTATGCAAACGACAATTACAGTTAGTCATCTAGGAGTATATTATCGCGGCGTGGAAGCCCTACGGGATATCACCCTGAAAATTCATCCAGGACGATTAACCGGTATTATCGGTCCCAACGGTGCGGGCAAAAGTACCCTGATCAAAGCCATGCTAGGATTAATTCCCGTACAACAGGGAAGCGTTAACTATCAAGGGCAATCTCTACAGGAACAACTGGATAAAGTCGCTTATGTTCCCCAAAGATCTCAAATCGACTGGACCTATCCCGTCACCGCTTGGGATGTGGTAATGATGGGGAGAGTCAGAAAAACGGGTTGGTTTCGTCCTTTTTCCCATATTAGTCGTCAACAGGCTTTAAATGCCCTAGAACGGGTGGAAATGGCTGATTTACGCCATCGTCCCCTCGGTCAGCTGTCGGGGGGACAACAGCAAAGAGTCTTTTTAGCCAGATCTTTGGCCCAAGAAGCGGAGATTTTCTGTTTTGATGAACCTTTCGTTGGGGTAGATCAAAAAACCGAGGGGATTCTTTTTAATATCTTTGGTGAGTTAGCCCAAGAAAATAAAATTGTCATGGTGGTTAACCATGATTTAGGCGAATCTATCACCCATTTTGCTGATTTAATCCTCTTAAATAAAGAATTGATCCTCGCCGATCAACGATCTAAGGTCTTAACTGATTTTAATCTCCGGCGCGCCTATGGGGGTAAAGTCTCCTTCTATGATGCCATGACACCACCAGATCATCGCCGATCGAGTCTCGATTATCTCGATCGCCTATCGAAAAACAATGGGATAAACTAGAAGCGAAGATATTTTGGCTGACTGCCGATAGGGACACCGATGACAACTATTTCCCCGCAAGAAGTAACAGGAACGATCGAACTGGCTCCTAACTATCGAATTCCCCTGTTTTTGGTAATTTTATCGCTGCCTTTACTCTTTTTACAGGTCTGGCTCGGCATAATTTTCTCCCTGTTAGGGCTATTCTTGATGTTCCAGACTACCCGCATTCGTCTCCAGTTTACCCCTACCTCCTTAGATGTCTATCTGTCCGGGCAACAAATTCGCTCCTTTCCCTACCAAGAATGGCAAAATTGGCGGATTTTCTGGAATCAAGTCCCGATCCTATTTTATTTCAAAGAAATTAACAGCATTCATTTTTTGCCCATTATCTTTGACAGCGCAACCCTGAGACTCTGCCTCGAAAAATACTATCCTTTAGCAGCATCGCCAGCGATCGACTCAGAAGCGAACTAACATTGAGTTAAAATGAAATCTAGCTAATAGCGTCTTAAGTGGGTAGGTGTTAAAAATTGTCAGATCCCCCCGCCTATCGGCACCCCCCTTATTAAGGGGGGCAGGGGGGATCCCCCGCCTATCGGCACCCCCCTTATTAAGGGGGGCAGGGGGGATCGAAGGCAAGATATATCGTCTATTAATTAGAACCACTTACTTAATTACCTGCCTTAGCCCTCTGTTCGCTCTGCATTTCTAAAGCCGATGACTTCAGAAGATTTTAATGTTTTACCCCTTGACAAAATGACAGACTTACCCAATGAATCTGTCGAAGAATTTAGTTTTGATGATCTCTGGAACGATCGCCTGGTAGAGAATCCCCTGCCATCGGAAACCGCCCCCGAAGGCGAATTAGTTCCCACAGCGCAGGCGCAACCCCTGCGGGCAGAAATCGAGGCTCTAGAACGGCAAAAACAGAGCCTAGCGGCAGAAATCTCGGCGTTAAAAGCGGAAAAAGAACGCTTGATCGCCGAGGAACTAGGAGATATCAAAGCTCAAATCGAAAGAATGCTCAAGGAAGGCGTAAAAGACCTAGAACAACGCAAACAGGCTTTAGAATTGGCGATCGAACAGTTAGAACGCCGTCGTGAGCGGATTCGGCAGGAAATGCGGAGTAATTTCGCCGGAGTCTCCCAGGACATAGCCGTGCGGGTTCAGGGATTTAAAGACTATCTGGTGGGCAGTTTACAGGATTTGGCTGCGGCTGCCGAACAGCTGGAATTACCCCGTTTTGAAACCCCCGAAAAATCCCCCCGACCTATGGAACCTCCCCTGCGGACTGAACGGGAGGAAAACCCGCGCCCATCCCGTGGCAGTCAAGGCCGGGATGATCGCGAAGAAAGTCCCCGTCCCCCCCGTAGCAGTAACCAGGGCCGGGATAATTGGCAAGAACCCCGTCGTTCTAATCGTTCGGGTTATGAATCGGAACCGGTGGGACAATCCACCCCTAGACAGGGCTTTTCTGACCAAAATCAGCGCATCCAAACTCTTTTAGACCGTTATCGCAGTCGTCCTGACTATTACGGTCCCCCTTGGCAATTACGGCGCACTTTTGAACCAATTCACGCCGAACGGGTGCAACAGTGGTTCTTTAAACAGGGGGGCCGGGGTACTGTTCGCGGTATGGGCAGCCGTCTCCAGAATATTCTGGTGGCTTCGGCAATTATCTCGATTATGGCAGAATTACAGGGCGATCGCTTCCGTTCTCTCGTTCTGGCTAATAGTCCCGAACGTTTAGGCGAATGGCGGCGCGGTCTCCAAGATTGTCTCGGCATTTCCCGCGCCGATTTTGGACCTGACCGCGGCATCGTTCTCTTTGAGTCTCCCGAAGCTTTAATTCAAAAAGCGGAACGTTTAATCGACGATAAGTATTCACCGCTCATTATCATCGATGATACCGAAGAACGGCTGAATTTCGCTCTTTTACAATTCCCCTACTGGTTAGCTTTTGCCCCTGAACCCCAACAAAGTTCTAGTTATTGGTATTAACTAATTAGTCCTTGAGCAGTGCGATACATTGGGCTAAAGAAGCGTTAGTTTTCACCGCTTGCGGGTTAATATGGGTGGCAGCGGCTCGATAACCTTGTTCTAGGAGAGCTGCAATTAAATCTTCCCTTTTAGGTATATCTAATTTGCCCCTTCTACCAATTTCTCGAAAGCTATAAAAATAGGGAGGAAAATCGTTTTCTTCCCTCATTATTTCTAATAATTTGACTACCTTTTTCCACTGCCATTGTTCGGCTAAATCTGCCATTTTTTCTAGATAAAAGCGATCGTGTAAACTGCCTAACCACAAGGGTCCAGTTACGGTTAAAGGTTGCCCGTCCCCAGAACAAACCATCTTGCCTAACTTCGGCCAAGGCACTGATTGATATTCCCCGCAGCTATGACAATAACCGAGAAAACCGTAGTTATGACTATTTAATTGTCTATTAGCTGTTAACCGCACCATCACCCGATAACTTTGACCAAAAAAGAAGGAAAAGACCGGCGTAATTCCTAAACCTAATCGGGCCGATTCTAATTGCAAACCGGCGATAATTAATCTTAATCCCTGTTCGTGGGCAGCCGGATGATTGCGAGCATAGGCTCCATAATCAGCTAAACTATTTTCTAGATTATGACCCGTTAGCGTCCGTCCATCGGTATTAGTCAGATAAATTAAACCACCGATTTTAGTGGCTAAAGGAATAGCACTGAACAGAGATGCAGGAGAACCAAAAGCATCAATATCAACTAGATCATAATAGTCTTTTTCAAGATAACATTCTAGGAGAACTTCTTGAGCAGATTTATAGGTTATTTTGCCTTGTTTCTGTTGTAATAAACTCTCTAAGTTAGCGTCTAAAGTTGGCTTAATTTCTGGATTCCCATCATTAACCCACAGCCAATCCGCACCACTTTCTAACCAATACCTGAGCGCTCGCACACCAGAGCCGCTCATTACCTCTAAAACCCGCAAACTGCCCCGCTCTTTTTTGACAATTGCCGCCGCTAAAACTCCTAAATCTCGGACGATTTTACTCTCCGGTCGATAAAAAGTATTGTTGATATTAAATATCGCTTTTTCTTCCTGCATCGCTCATCTCATAATTAGCACTTGATCGCTTCTTTTTTTTCACGATTAATAGCAAATCCGCCAGCAAAATATTCAGAAACTAATTCTAAAAATATTTGAAAACATTGACTGTTTAAATGAGTTAATTCGTAAAAGAAATGCTCTCCTATCTTCGGTTCTAACACCCCATAGATATACGTTGCTTGAAATTGACCCTGCACTTTCCCGTAAGGTTTTACTCCTTTTGCTGTTATTTTTCTCCCACTGATTGTTTTCAGTGCCAGACGAGTTTGATCTTCACATAAAAAGCGAATTTTCCCTATATTACTCATCATTGTTATCGCTACCCAACTCAGCATCGCCAAATTTTCTAACAGTTTTTTCTTAAAATATTCTAACCTTTCTTCTGATTGTTCTAGGCTTTTTGGTCTAGCTATTTTTGGAGACGCTTTTAGCCGATAATATACTAATTTGTGTACAGTTTTGTACTTAGCTTCTATCCCTAATTTTTCCTCTAACCATTCACAAATATCGACCCGACTATCAAATTTTTCCTTTTCTTTTAATCTTTTTTCTAAGGCTTTTTCTGCCCACTGAGTAACTTTTTTGGGTCTTCCTTTACTGACTTTTTTAGACAATAATTTTTCCAGTCCTCCTTGACGATATTTTTCTAACCAATCTTGTACAGTGACTCTATTTCTTCCTAGCATTTCCGCCGCTTCTGTCACCGTTTTTGCCTTTTTTGTCTTTAATAAGTACAATACTTGTATTCTTTCTTTTCCTGAACCAGTTTTTTCTTGTCTAAGCAGTTCCTTGAGTTCTGCTTCACTTTCAGATATTTCTATCTTATAAACTCCTGCCATATTTTTCCTTTAACTCTACTAATATGATATTCTAGCCTATCTGTAGTCACATTTTGGAGAATTGGTATTAATTAATTTTGACTAAAAGTAAATAGCACTTGCTGAATAAATGTGAAATCTAGGCAAGGTAAGGGTTTTAGGGATCGTCGCCCGTACTTTTTTAGCAAACCCTAACTATTGATAACCACTGACACGCAAAAACTTTTGATTTAGGATAACAAAGACAATTATAATACTTTTGAATCACCGATAACTGTTTCAGTTTTATTGTTAGATGGTATAGGGAATCTCAATAAATGGATGTTGATTGAGATCAAAATCTTGGCTATTACGAGTGACTAATTTGAGATTATAGTAAAGGGCGATCGCTGCTTGAATGGCATCGGGCAATTTCCATTGAATAACCTTTTTGTTAGGCTGTTTGGTTGCCTTTTTTTTGATTTGTTCACGACGGATTTGAATGACTAAATCAGTGATGTTGACATCTAAATCTATCAGGGGAAAATGGCTTAACAACTCTCCTGCTTTTTCAAAGGAATTATCATCATCAAAACCAATGAGAACTTCGGCTTTAGTAATGACAGAAGTGAGCTTTTAGATAAACTGTAGCTTGGGTAATACCATTAAAATGGTCGATTAAAATACAGGAGTCTATTAATCGTTTCATATCCACTCCTCCCGAATTTTTTGCTGATATTCTAAGCCATCTCCTTTAGTCCAGATTCCCTTAGTTTTATCTAATAAAGCTTCAAAATCGGCTTCTGTCTTTTCATCCTCAACTACTTGAATGTTAATGGCTAACTTTGTTCCTGCTTTAAAGGGTAAGTTAGAGAGGATAATCTTCTGAGAATGATCGATGATTAAATAGGTTTGATAACTATTCATAATTATTGACAAGCAAAAACTATTGATTTAGGATAACAAAGACAATTATAATACTTTTGAATCACCGATAACCGTTTCAGTTTCATTGTTCTTAACAAAACTTAATATACTTCAATTTTCTCAAAAAAATTGACCCGCCTAACGGCGAGAAAAAAGTCAAAAAGGGGGAATAAATAATCAGTTTTTAATAACCAGATTTTGTATGACGGAGAGGAGTGTAAATATTTTAAAAATGTAGCTTAGAATACAGTTGTGGGGGGGGGGAATGTGTATCATTCCGCTATCTGCTATTACGGTTAGGTTGGGCTGTTGCTTGATCTGGCTGTGAGGGGCGATCATACTCAACTGTTGGGAAAAGCGGAAATAACAGCAAACCCTAAATACTCAATTCAAGATTATATGCCAATGATTAAAGTTATTTCTACAAAATGGGCAATCAGTGCTGCCAGCACTGCTATGACGGCTAGTGTTGTTACGATTATTGGAGGCTTTTCTCTTCCAAGTTTTGCTTTTACCATTGTTGGTCCTACAGGTGCTAATTATAGACCTTCTGTAGATTTGACGGAGTTAGTCATCGTACCATATGCACCAGGCGCATTAGTAGGAACAGTGAAGTTAAATCCTACTCAAGATCCTAAGTTACCAGAACCTTGGAAGAATCTTTATCTACCCCCTCCAGATGTAGGCGCCGATATTTTTGATGTTTTCGATGCTGATGCGGCAACTCAATTTGCTGGCTGGACAGCAAAACCGGGTAATCCTTTAGGGGGAACTCTAACAATCAATACTTACCAAGCCATAGACTGTGGCACTCCAGTAACCCCAATAGACATCTCAGTTTGTGATGGAATATCGGTTCCTAGAGGAGGAGCCGCTATCATAGCAACTTATGCGAGAGGAGCAGCAGATCCTGCTATTAAAGATTTACGGTTTATTAGCTTATTTACCGATAATAGAGGAGAAAATGGAGCATTAGTTAGTCATATCGATCCATTTCCCAATGATGACGATCTTCCCTGGTATTACACAGAAGGCCAAACAACAGAAAGTTGGAGACCAACAGGTGCGAACCCTCCTACCGCGATGCTGTTTCAAGATTTACCTAGCAACTCAATAAGAAAAATTCCATTTAGTCGGGTTGTTCGCTTTGAAACTTACTTAGCTACCTTTGATTTAGCCACTAAAGACGCTACTATCCACGATGGTTGGAAATGGGGGTATGATATAATCGCCCTATGTCCTGCACCTCGAAAAGCACCCAAGATAAAATCATTAGATATCTTAGCTACCGCTCAATCATCTGACGGTTGTGCGGACTTTGGTGACGCTCCTGATAGCTACTCTACATTGCTAAATTCAGACGGTCCATTTTATCGAGAAGGTGATTTACAAAGACTTGGAAATCTCTGGGAGACAGAGCCAGATGGTCAACCCACAGGGCAAGCAGATGGAGATGATAAGAGTATTTTAGGAAATTGTGCTTGTACCGATGGTCTCTTATTAGACGATGAAGATGGTGTAATTTTTGGAGACAGTTGGGTAGATGTAATTTTCAATATTAATCGACCCGATCCTAACCCCTATCAACTTCGTGCATGGTGGGACACTAATTACAATGGAGTCTTCGACCACACATCAGAACTCTACATTGATGATTTACTCACCCTAGCACCAGGCATCTTTACCAAGCGTTATAATCTAGGATTCAATCCCAAAGCAGATGGTCTTTATAGTCGCTTCCGCCTCACTTGGGACCCGTTAGATTTGGACGTGAAACCGTTTGGTGAATATTACTCTAAAGCAGACTGTAACACCACCGATGCAGCAGCAGGAAACTGTATATCTCATGGAGAAGTAGAAGACTACGTTCATGTTCCCGAACCCAGTTCTATCTTTGGACTTCTCGCTTTCGGGGGACTCGGATTAATGGGACTTCGCAAGAAACGTTAATCCAATAGTTAGGGTTTGCTGAAAGAAGCTAGATACAATTGAGTAACGCACAGAAAACGGGTTTCTCCGAGAAACCCGTTTTCTACTCATGCACTCATGCAAAAAGGGGAATAAATAATCAGTCTTTAATAACCAGATTTAGTACAACTACCTCTTGCATGAGTGCCTATCCTCAGCCAGAAATTGATTTTGTCCGATTTTACTGTCCGGGGTCTGTAGGGTTGATTCATGAATCAACCCTACCCCACTAGAAATTGATTTTGTCCGATTTTACTGTGCGGGGGGAATAACTTCTAACGGAATACTTTCAGTTTCTCCATCTTTAGATGGATTGACATCCGGACTTTTTTCTGCATCTGGAGTTTTTTCCACCGCTTTGGTTTCTGGGGTGGGGGGATTTTCGGGGGGTACTTCTGGACTGGGGTTCTTTTCCGGGATGGGAGTGAATTCCACCGGGGTTTCGCTTTCAGGAGACGGGGAAACTTCGGGGGAAGGTTCGATATTACGGGTAGTTTCCGCGGGAGTTTCTTCTATCCGGGGAGATTCTGGGGTAGTTGCGGGGGTAGTTGCGGGGGTATCTGGGGGGGTGTCTTCGCTGATGTTTTGTTCTTCCTGGGGACAGGCTGCCGATTCTAAACCGAGATGACATCGGACTTCCTCCCGTCCCAAAGACACGGCAATTCCCGACACCGACATTAACAAAGCTAGGATGGGTAAGATATTGTTCATAAAATTAGACTTGATTCTACTCCTCGACATCACATTATCTATTTTAGATAGGATCGAATTGATATTGAGAACCCTTTGGCCCCTCATTGCCGCGATTAGCACGCACCAAGGGAACTTGATTAAAAATGTTAAAATCCGTGGTGCTTCCCTGCAAGGTGATTCCTCGATTTAAAGTTTCGACTACAGTAGCACGGTCAGAACTTTTAGCGATCGCTTCTCCTAATACTTTCATACTATCGTAGGCGGTAGCAGTACGCCAACTGACGCGACCGCGCCAACTTTTCAGCGCATCTTTGGCAAAGGGATCCGTTGCTTGGAAACTCCAAGGTACTGCTAGAACTAATCCGTCGATGCTATCCGCTCCTTGAATAAGTATATCGGGTGTATAAAGTTCATTTCCGCTTAATAAGAGCATTCCAGACGATTCTTGGGCAATAGCCACGGCTTGATCTATGCGATCGCCGTCTTTACTCAGGGCCAAAAATACCACCCTAGCGCCGGCTTGTTTGGCCTGATCTATGGCGGTTTTAGCGTTAAAATTGGCTTTGGTGGTGTCTATTTCCTTAACTATCTGGCCTCCCGGTTCTTTAATCGCTTTAGCAAAGGAATCCTTTAATTTTTGACTATAGGGACTATCGGAATTATAAAAAAGAACCACTGACGGAGAATTCTCTTGCTGACTAGCATAATTAGCCAAAGTTTTGGCCACTGCTTCCAGATAACTGCCTAAAACTTCCTGAGATTTATCCTTAAGAGGAATAGTTTTCAGGGTTGCATTTCCCGTTTGACTAACACTGGTAGTCAGGGGAGAAAGAATCGCTAATCCTTCTTTTTCGTAACTTTCAATCGCTTTTTGACTAAAAGGGTCGATTCCGTGGCCCATAACTGCCAAAACTTGACCGGATTGAATCAGATCATCGGCTATCGCTTTTGATTGTAACCCACCGCCATCATTAGCGATGACTATTTCCAAAGGATTACCCGGATTAGAATTATTAAACTCCTCTTGATACTTTGCCACACCTCGGAGAATTTCCTTGGCGCTGTTGGGGTCGTTAGCGATGGGGACAACGACGGCTATAGTATTTTGATTACCTTTTTGTCTAGCTTTGGCGTTATTGTAATAGATTTTGCCCTCCGGATCGTTTGCTTGGGGAGTGGCTGCTAGTTGGTAAGCTGCGATCGCATTTGACCAATCTTCCTTTTTAAAGGCCGCTGCGCCTTTTTCTTTGTTAGGAGTGGAATTAAGCAGTATTTTCTCACCTTGGCTAAATAAATCGGGATTTTTAGCCGTATCACTCACAAAAGTTGCCTTGGGTTGCTTGTCTGGGGTTTCTTCCCCGACAACTTGGGGAGTATCAGGTTTGGGAATCAACATTTGCAATAGACTCCAACCCCCTAAACCTGCGGTTAAAGCGGTAATTATCAAAGCGAAGGGAAGTAACCAGTTAGATTTTTGACCGACTCTAGTTGTACCCCCCGGGGAGACGACAACTGTGGTTTTAACCGTCGTTGTGACGGGATCCATCGCTTCCCTAGGCAGGCCACAGATAGGACAATCAGGAGTAGTATTTTCGCAGGGTTCATGACCTCCCGCAATCGCTTGCGGATAAGTTTTACCATCTTTAGGGATACCGTCACATTGCCAAGTAGTCATAATCAGTTATCAGTTATCAGTTATCAGTTATCAGTGGGTAAGTTATCAGTTATCAGTTATCAGTTATCAGTGGGTAAGTTATCAGTGGGTAAGTTAACAGTTATCAGATGTGAGTTTTTAAGTGAGCAGTATTAAATAGAAGTTTCCTACTGTCTTTTTACTGTTTACTGTTTACTGATCACTGTTTACTGATCACTGTTTGAGGACGTTGTCGTAAGCTTTGGAAATAGAGGCCACCGATAAGCATTAAAAAGAGGATATAAGCAACAATTTGACTGATATAGAGGTTTTGACGATAACCAAACAGGGATTTAAGGAGGAGTCCGGGGAAAGTGCGATCGCTCAAAATTTGGGAACCGTCCCAAACTTGAAAACCGAGAAGACAGGAGGAGGGGAGAGAAGGACAGAAATTGCGATAAAAAGGGTCAATTTCACTTAAAAGACTGATTCCTGCGTCGATATGTTTCAAAACACCGATGAGTAATCCCGCAACGATTAAGAGGAGGAAAGTCCCCATAATTTGGAAAAAGAGACGGATATTAATTTTTACTCCCCCCGCAAATAGGAGAATTCCCAACAAAGTCGCCACACTTAACCCCGCTATCGCACCGAAGGTTTGTATCTGCCAATCTTTTTGGAATTGGGCCAGGATAAAGAGGACAGTTTCAAATCCCTCCCGCAAGACAGCGATAAAAACGAGCAGAAAAATCGCTTTTCCTGCCCCATTTTCCGCTTTTAAACCCGCTTTTACCGCACTTTCTACCTCAGATTTCAAAGATTTGGCCTGTTGAGTCATCCAAATTAACATCCAACTCAACATCAAAACGGCAATCAGTCCAAAAGTGGCGGCCAATAATTCCTTGATCATTGGTACGAATGGACTAGGAGAGGCATCCACTTGCAAAAGGATTCCCCCTAGCAAAACACCGACCAAAACACTAGCCACTACTCCCGCACCAATACCACGATACACCCATGAGTTAAGTTGCGATCGACCCGATTTTTGTAAACAAGCGAGGACAATTCCCACCACTAAAGCGGCCTCGAAACCTTCCCGGAGAGTGATAATAAAAGTGGGTAAAGCGGAACTAAGATTCATAAGCTAGTCGATAAACTCTAGCTTTGATCCTAGCTCAAGCAAAATCCCGCAGCATCTTGCGAATTTCCAGATTGTGTAATTCTTCTTGTCCAATCATACCGCGAGCGAATTCTTCTAGGTAAATACTGGCATCTTCAACGGTTTCTAGGAGTGCTTTGTACAAATCAAGGGATTTTTTCTCATGATTGAGGCTCTCACTCAAGATTGCTTTGATATTGTGTTCATAGCTTTCCTCGATGGGTGCAATTTTTAAGCTAGGATGGCCTTCTAAACCGGTGAGAATTTCCCCGACTTGTTGCGCGTGGGTGAGGGACTCCGTGGCCTGGGTCTGGAAAAATTGGACGATGGGGATGCGATGGGGACCTGTCACCATCAGGGAATAGTGGGTGTAACGGACAACTCCCGCTAGTTCAAATTCCATGATTTCGTTTAGTTGTTCGATGGTTTTGTCTCTGTCTAGTTCTCGCATAAGATTCTCAATAATTTTTCTCTAATTGCAATTGTAGCTAATCCAGACTGGCTGAATAAATCTAAAAACCTTGTTGGCTAATATCTTTAGGCTTTTTTGTCGTCAAAAAGTGCCAGCCATTTGAGCAATCCGGGGGAAGTTTTAGGCACTTTTTCCCTGAAAATGCCTAAAATCCCACACACCCCAGGACAAACCCTTTCAGCAAACCCTAGGTGCTGCAAAAAGATTTTAGCTGGGGGAATAGCAACTCAAGAGGTCATTAAAGGTTTCATTTTGCCTTAAACCATCGAAAACAAAGTTATTACGCGCTAATTCGCCACATATATCCGGTTCTATGTCTATGGCTTCGCGTAAACAGTCGATCGCTTTTTCTTGTTGACCGAGGGCGGCATAACAGCAGGCGGCATTATACCACGCATAGCGATCATCTCGATCAATTTTTAACGATTCTTCATAACAGGCGATCGCTTCTGGTAAACGCTGTAATTCCTGTAGGATCACACCCTGTTGATACCAGGACCAGTAATCTTGCGGTCGGATATCGAGGGCGGTACGATAATTAAATAAAGCCTCTTGGGGATTGCCCCAATCCCGGAAAGCGTCGCCGCGACGATACCAGGCCCAATAATCCCGGGGTCGCGCCCCTAGGGCCAGATCATAGAAAGTGATAGCGCGTTCGTAATTTTTCAGCAATCGATAGGCCTCCCCTTGCCGGTAGGCTGCCCAATAGTCCCCCGGACTATGACTTAGGGCCCGTTGAAAACAAGCGGTCGCTTTTTCGTAGTCCTTTAATTCCTGTAGATAAACACAACCTTGATCGTACCAAGCCCAATAGTTATCATCCTTTACCTGTGCAGCGTTAGCATAACTTTGAGCCGCTTCTTCATACATTCCCAAGTCTTCTAGTATCATACCCCTTTTGTACCATGCCCAATAATCATCTGGATAATATTCTAAGGCTTTTTCGTAGCTGATTAAGGCTCCAAAATAGTCCATTCTTTCTTTTAAAATATTGCCTTGGTCATACCAGTCCCGATAGGTATCTGGACGGCATTCGAGCGCTCGATAGACAGTGAGTAGATAGGTCATAGTTATTAATCTTTAACGGAGTCAGGAGTCAGGAGTCAGGAGTCAGGAGAATTAAGAATGAGCATTAATTAGGGCTGGCTGAATAAATGTGAAATGTAGGCAAGGTAAGGGTTTTGTGGCTTTACGAGCGAAACAGGTGCCAGATTTTGAGAGAATCATGCTTCAAAACCTTGTGTCTTCATCGGCCCGCGTCCTGTAGGGGCGAAGCATTCGGGCAATAACCTATCGGTGAAACCGTAGATTTTCTATCCGAATGCTTCGCCCCTACTTTTTGCCGCAAACCCTAATTAGGGTCTGCTGAATAAATCTAAAAA